>JAOTYN010000071.1 GCA_029861825.1 Cyclobacteriaceae bacterium | reverse complement strand
TAGTAGGGATATCATTCGCCAAGGGACTGGCTTTGAGCAAGGGAATACCCCTGATTGCCGTGAATCATATGGAAGCTCATGTATTGGCTCATTTCATTGACGAACCCCATCCTGAATTTCCCTTTGTTTGCCTCACCGTTAGCGGTGGGCATACCCAACTGATCCTGGTGGAGGATCACTCCAAAATGACCCTGATCGGGCAAACCAAGGATGACGCTGTGGGGGAGGCTTTTGATAAGACGGCAAGCCTGCTGGGGTTTCCTTATCCCGGAGGGCCCTTTATTGATAAGCATGCCCAAAACGGCGATATCATGGCCTTTTCTTTTCCCCATACTTCGGTTCCCGGTTTGGACTATTCTTTTAGCGGGATCAAAACTGCTGTTTTGTATTTCCTTCGCGATCAGGCCAGGGCCAACTCAAAATTCATTGAAGAGAGACTTGACGATATCTGTGCCAGTATCCAACACCATTTAATTGGAATGCTACTGGAGAAATTGGTATTAGCTAGTGAACAATATGACATCAGGACTATTGCGGTGGCGGGGGGTGTAAGCGCGAACTTGGGGTTAAGAAAGCGACTGCAGGAGGAATCGAAACTCAGGAACTGGCAGATGTATATGCCGGATTTTCAATACTGTACCGACAACGCCGCCATGATCGCCCAAGCAGCGCATTTTAAATATCTGCAAAGGGATTTCACCAGTCTATCAGACGGCGCTGACCCCAGATGGGCAGTAGGAATATAATCCCTAAGGTTGATCTTTCATTTAAGATTAAAGTCAATAAGGACTATATTTGGCTCCAATGAGTAATAGCAAGAACAGCTACAGTGAGGTCCAGATCAAGAATAAACGGGCTCGTTTTGAATATCAGATTCAGGACCAGTTTATTGCGGGACTGGCCCTAACCGGAACAGAGATCAAATCCATTCGTATGGGAAAAGCCAGCCTGCAAGAAGGATATTGTGTTTTTTCAGGCCAGGAGTTGTGGGTACAAGGAATGCATATTGCCCCGTACAAACATGGGACTATTCACAATCATGAACCACGCAGAAAACGTAAGTTGCTGCTCAATAAAAGAGAATTAAAGAAACTGCGCAAGGTCACACAGGAAAAAGGAGCCACTATCATCCCTCTGCGACTTTTTATTAACAACAGGGGATTGGCTAAGTTGGAGATTGCCGTGGCCAAAGGCAAAAAGCTATACGATAAGCGACAGGATATTCGTAAGAAAGAAGAGCAACGAGAACTGAAAGACACAAGATAATAAAAGATTGTAAATGGAACAATTTGGTATTTGTCGTTTGGCTCTCACGCCGTTGCGTGATCAACCGTCGGATCGCAGTGAAATGATCAGCCAGTTGCTCTTTGGCGAACATTACCGGGTAATGGCCACCAGTGATAATGGCACATGGCTGCAGGTGGTATCGAATTTCGATCAGTACCAGGGGTGGATCGACCATAAACAACATCATTCAATTAGCGAGGCCTATTTCCAGGAGATCAACCGGTCGAACTACCAAATTACTACCGATGTAAGTGCAGAGGCCACTATGAATGGTGAGCAGTTGCATTTGGCCATGGGCAGTGTGCTACCAATGGTTGCAGGTGAACTATTTAGTTCTACTGGATTGTTGAAATTCCATGGGAATTCCAAATCCTTAAGCAAGAAGCTGGATTTTGCAGAAATGCATGTAATGGCTCTGAAATACCTGAATGCCCCATATTTATGGGGTGGCCGCTCGCCCTGGGGGATCGACTGCAGCGGATTTGTACAACAGGTATTTCGTATTGCTGGTTACGCACTTCCTCGGGACAGCGTTCAGCAGGTGCATTGTGGGAGTCTTGTTGATCGTGTTAAGCAGGCACAGGCTGGTGATTTGGCATTTTTTGCCTCCGCCAGTGGAAAAATTGACCATGTGGGTATTATATTAGGGGATAACCGGATTATCCATGCTTCCGGAAAAGTGCGTATAGATGAGTTGAGGGAAGAGGGAATTTGGGACGGCCAACAAATAACACATCATATGAAATTCGTTAGGCGGGTGTTGAAATGAATAGGAGAGTACTGGTACTAAATCAGGATTATACCCCGTTGACCATTTGTTCTATCCAACGGGCTTTTTTGTTGATCTATTTGCAAAAAGGGGAATTGGTATGTCAATTTGAAGGAGAGTTTTTGCGCACGGTCAGTACGAGTTTTCCTAAACCTGCGGTTATTCGCATAAGCAGGTATGTAAGTATTCCATATAAAGGTGTGGAGCTATCCAGGCAGAATGTCTTCAAAAGGGATAGCTATGAGTGCCAGTATTGCGGGACTAAATCGGAATTGACCTTGGACCATGTACTGCCCCGCTCTCGCAAGGGTCGGTCCTCCTGGACCAATCTGGTAACTGCCTGTAAAAGTTGTAATGCCCGAAAAGGGGACAATCTGCCGGAAGAAGCTGGATTTATATTGAAGTCCAAACCCTACAAGCCATCATACATTCTTTTTCTCAGGGATTTTTCAGGATATATTCAAGAAGAATGGAAGCCATTTCTTACCAAGGCACGCAGCGCCTGAGAATTTTAAAATCATAGGGAATTTCGCTTTCTTTGCAAGCCGTAAACAACTTAACCCAAATGCCTGGCGTAGAATTGACTCAACCTATAACTCTGGATGTTGCCTCCGATATAAAGCGCTTGATAAAAGTAGTGGTGCATCGCCCCGATCCAGGAATTGAATGGGTAACGCCCAGTAATGCGGAGTCCTTGCTTTATGACGACATCGTATTTTTGCCCCAGATGATGAAGCAGCACCGGACTTTAGAGTCTATTTTACGAGCGATTTTGGGAGCGGACTCAGTGCTGGAATTTCAAGATCTTTTGGCGGATGTGTTAAAAGATCCCACGGTTAGGGATCAGTTGCTGGATGGTGTTATTGATTTTGAACAAATACCATCAAATGACCAGGAGTTCCTGCGTAATTTACCACCGATGTCTCTGGCGGCCACTTTGATATCCGGGGTGGTACCGGGCCTGGCGCGCACTGTGCTACCACCTCTGCCTAATCATATCTTCACCCGCGACATTGGAGTAACCATAAAGAACCGTTTTCTCACCTGCCTGGCCAGCAAATATCCCAGAATGCGGGAATCTATACTGACATGGTTTGTAAGCCACCATCACCCGCTTTTTGCAAGTACTGCCAATGGATATATCGATATTTGTAAAAACCCGCAGGAATTGCTGGCAGCGTTGCGGGATCCAAAGCTGGCTATTGAAGGAGGTGACGTAATGGTAATAGATGAAGATAATATCCTGATTGGTTACAGTGAGCGCACCAATGAACATACAATTAATGTGGTGGCACAACTTTTATTCGAGGCAAAGCTGGCCCGCCGCATTACCATGATCGACCTACCCAAATTGCCTACTTGTATCCATTTGGATACCTTGTTTACCCAGATCTCGCATACAGATTTCGTTTACTTTAAACCTTTTTTGGGTGAAGGTCAGCCGGTGACTATTAAACAATATCGGGGCAGTTTGCAGGAAGTGGTAATGTTCGACAGCCTTCGGGAATTGCTGATTGATATTCAGCCCGATACTACTCTTATACCCTGTGGCAATGACCTTTATCCCTATGCGGAAAGAGAACAGTATGCCAGCGGATGCAATTTTGTGGCTTTAAAAAATGGAGTGGCCGTCTCTTACGCCCGTAACCTGAAGACTTTGGAGGCCTTACGGGAGTACGGCTATAAAATAGTAGAGGCTGAAGCTTTATTGCTGGATATTTCAGAGGGTAGGGTGAACCCAAAAACCATCGAAAAGACCATCATCGCCTTACACTCTTCTGAACTGTGTAGGGCAGGAGGTGGACCCCATTGTCTGACTTTACCTCTGGTTAGAGGTTAATCTTCAACCATTTTTTCCCAAAAGCCATATCAGGAGTTACAAACCAAAATAAAGAATTTGGAACAGCTGGCTCGTGAGCTGGACCCTAGCCATGAGCAGCGTAAGCAGATGGCCAGTCAGGTAATGGCTTATGCGGAGGACTATCTAAACAGTTTGCCTAATAGGCTTACCTACGATCATCCTCCAGAAAATTTCGCACCGGAATTTCCCATTGAAGAACAACCGGTTGATCTGAGGGAAATATTGGAAATGTTGCACGAACAAGTCAATAGCAAAGGGATCAATCCGGCCAGCGGAGGACATTTGGGATATATTCCGGGAGGGGGTTTGGTGCCATCCGCCTGGGGAGATTTTCTAGCCGATATAACCAATCGGTATTCGGGGATCTATTTTGCTTCTCCGGGAGGAGTTCGCATGGAGAATACCCTGGTGCGGTGGCTGTGTCAATTGATCGGATATGATGAAAAATCGGGGGGCACCCTTACTTCCGGGGGTTCTCTGGCCAACCTCACCGCTATTGTGAATGCCCGAGATGCTCATCAGATAAAGGCTGCGGATATATCCAAATCGGTAATTTATTATACGGCCCAAATCCATCATTGTGCCCATAAAGCCTTGCACATTGCCGGTCTTTCAGAGTGTCAGATCCGGGAGGTACCCATGATCGATTTTAGAATGAACGTGGAGCAACTGGCTAAATTGGTAAATAATGACCTGCAAAAAGGTTTAAAGCCTTTCATGGTCATGGCTTCCGCCGGGACCACTGAGGCTGGTGTGGTAGATCCTCTGGAAGACATTGCGGATGTGGCACTTGAAAATAATATCTGGTATCATATTGATGCCGCCTACGGAGGGTTCTTTTTGCTTACCGACTACGGGAAAAAGGTGCTAAAAGGGATTGAGAAGGCTGATTCCGTGATCATCGATCCTCATAAGGGTATGTTTCTCCCATACGGATCAGGAGCGGTTTTAGTGAAAGACCAACTAAAACTGTACCACTCCCAGCATTATTTTGCCAATTATATGCAAGATGCTATACCGGCGGTCGATGAAATGTCGCCGGCTGATCTCAGCCCGGAATTAAGTCGTCATTTCCGGGGAATGCGCATGTGGCTACCCCTAAGGCTATTTGGAGTGGGGCCTTTTCGTGCTGCCCTGGAAGAAAAACTATGGCTGGCTCGCTATTTCTATGAAAGATTGGTGGAAACCGGCCTGTTCGAAGTGGGGCCTTCCCCCGAATTGTCGGTGACCTTCTTCAGATATGTGCCTCCGGAAGGTTCAGAAGGTTCAATAGATGAGTTCAATCAGCGTCTGGTGGAGCTGATCAAATCGGATGGAAGGGTATTTTTTTCCAGCACCACTTTAAACGGTAAGTTCTATTTACGTCTGGCGGTACTGAATTTCAGAACTCATCTGGAGCAGATCGACCTGGCCATGAAGATTTTACTAGAAAAGATCGAGCTGTTATAAAGTACCGTTTCGGGGTCTTTTGTGGCGATTGGTTAACACGAATTCTCCTTTCTTCTTTTTGTATCTGAAATACTTATCTCCCACACGTATCCAGCGTCCTTCGGGAATGTTTTCCAAGTCGATCAGATCATCTTCAATGGTATGGATAGAACCTCCGGTGGCTTTGGCCAACTCCAGGTAAATAGGTTGGATGGCCTGGTTGGTGAGGGTACTGCCGCAAATAATGATCCTGACAGGCTTGTTTAGCTTCTTAAGTAGTTGGGGGTATCGCACTGGACTTACGTTGTCGGCAATCAATACCAATTCGTCAGCTTTTGGATATTGTTGGGCGGCAAATAACAGTGCTTCCAGATCATTCTCCTGGAGGTCGGTATTCTCAGCACCTATACGTACGGCATCGATCATTACACTGAGCACCTGTTGGGGGTTCTTTTCTGCGGTAAAGAACATGCCTCCGGTATTGCTGCTTTGATCCAATGGGGTACCGGCCGGGTCGCAGTCGTTGAAAAACACATAGGCTTGCAGGGCTTCGTTGTGTTGATTGTGATGCAACCAAGTAAAGATCTGAGTACCATAGGGGAACATACTGCTGGTCCAATCACAAACTACCACCGCACTTTGCCATTTTTCTTTGTTCCTTTCCAGGACTTTATAAGTAGTACTGTCTTGATCGATGGTTCGGTCTAATAGCAGTTTGCGGATTTTCTGCTCCACAAAGTAGGTCTTATAGGAATTTAAAACAGCCGGGGTATTGAGGGATTGAGGACCCATTGGATAAACCATACCCAATTCATAGTTGGGAATCCTATGCTGATTCTCGTAAGCGTCCTCTTCCTTTGCATTCTCTGCGTCTTCTATGTCCACTAAGGGGGCGGTTTTTAAGCTCCGTGGCACATAGGGGGTAAAGATGGGTGCTGTATGGGCGGTTTTTAAGCTAACTTTGGAGATTTTAGGGCTGGTATTCACATCCGAGGTATTAAGGGGTTGGTAGTTCCACCACAAGGTGCCGGCCAAAGTTAATGGGATAACCATCAAGGCCAGAAACTTCCAGGGAAAACCAGTGGTTTCCAAAATCAACCTGGATTGCAGAAGTCTCCAATTTCTGGGATCGTAGGCAGGTTTGAATTCTTTTAATGAATCCCTAACCAGTTGATGTAGTTCTAAATCGTTCATTTCAAATATTCTATATTAAGCCACTTGGCTAACATTTTCCTTAATTCCTTATTTGCATAACTCAGGTTCGCTCTAGAGGTACCCTCCGATATCCCCAGGATATCGGAAATATCTTTGTGAGAGTAACCTTCTATTACGTACAGATTAAATACCGTGCGGTAGGAGGTGGGTAACAATTGCACCATGCTTAGTATCTCGGAGGCTGCAAGCTTGCCGTAGATCTCTCCTTCTCCGCCACTTTGTTGAGTGTGATCCAGTTCAGTATAGTGGCGATGCTTTTTAGTTCTTCGATAGTGATCGATAGCAGTATTGATCATTATTCTGCGGATCCAGGACTTTATGGCTTTGGGTTGTTTTTGATTGCGGATATGTTTGAAGATCTTTAAAAATCCGTCATTCATGATCTCCACCGCATCGTCTTTGGAATCTGAGTAGATCAGGCAGATCGACATGGAGTAGCCATAGAAGTGCTGATAGAACAGTTCCTGTGCCTTAAGCTGATTTTTCTTACAGCCCGCAATAATTTCTTCCAGGGATTTGGGTCTCAATTCTGAAGAACTCATCTGCTGTTTTACCTACCAATACGCCTCAGATGGCGATTGTAATTGAACGCATCGGCTATTTGCCAACAATATTTGACTTCCAGCATGAAATAGCCGTCATTCTGGCCGCCCTCTCCGGAACCCAAAAATGTGCCGTCTAAATTGTCTGATGAGGTACTGTAAAAATGCCCCTCTAAAGCGAGGTGTGTGGTGCGGTTGATATGGACGGAAACTCCGGCTCCCAGCGGCACCACCAAAGTTGATTCTTTAAAGGTCATATCATCGCCCTGAGGGGGGTCGCTAACAGTAGTACGATATTTCAGCAGTCCCACCCCTATGCTAACATAAAAGTTAACCCGTTGGTCCAGGTCTTCCAGGGCCCCATGAGGAAAGAAATTATGCTCAATACTGAAGGTGTATTGCATATTTTTCGAAGTAAAAGAACGATTATTCCAGAACTCGGGGTCTGATTCAGACGCTAATCTGAATCGCTTAAATTTCACGGCCAGCTTGATAAAGTGAGTCAAACGGTAGTCCAACCCAGCGCCCCAGGAAAAATTCCCATACCCGTTTTGCAATTTCCCATCTTTCAGGCTGCTTAATTCTCCGGTGTAGGCTGTTAACCCTGCCCGGGCTTCTATAGAGAAAGCGGTATTGATAGGATGTGCATAGAGCCTCCAGTAGGATCGCCCTTTTTTTATGTGATCCGCGGTAGGGCCCTGGGCTGAAGCTACCAATGCTAACAGTCCCAACAACGGGATGATAATGGAGCTTCTCCAGGTCATGATCTTACAAGCTTTTCAGAGCACTTACCAGATCGTCATATGCTATGGCTGTAAGTGTCAGATCTAAATTATTCCCCCCGGGTGCTACCTGGGTTTTGTTCCAATACCATTTTTCACCCTCTTTTTTTAATGCCACCACCTGCAAGCTGGCGCCTAGGGGAACCCAACCTTGATAGCCGGCAACTGCTGGGAGATATTCAGCTTTCCCCACTGAATTGAAATCGTTAAGTGAAAAGAAAACCTGAGCATCTTCAACCGCAACACCATCTTTCAGTAAATTGATAATCAGCTCTTTAGTATCAGTAGGGATTTCATAATCTATATTCATCCAGCGGTCCAACTCATTGAACTCAAGGGTATAATAAGTCTCATCTACTGCCGACAGAGGGCCTTGTAACCTCCAATCGTAAACTCCATTTCCTACCTCGTCGTAGCGATAGAACATCATTTTCTGGGGGTCTCCGGGAGTTCTGGCTATCGCGGCCTTTATTTGGAATAAGGCATCGGGCCGTATGTAAAGTTGCTCTCCTCCCTGGGTAATATTCAGATAAAATGCACCTCCTGACTCCAGCGGCATTCTTTTTGATGTAGTGGGAATATCGGAGAAGATCATATCCGATTTTTCAAAGGCCTGTATCAATTGAACATCCATTTCCCCCAGGCAAGCTTCACCATTGCCATATACACACAGGTTCTCTGGAATGATCAAAACGGTAGGTTCATAATTGGAAGAATCTTCTAACTCCAAGGTGTCCCCAACCTCCGCAACAACCTGGAATTCGGTAATGGTTACCTCATTGGATTGGAAAACTTCACTGGGAGGGGTATCGCTCTGGGGAGAGATGTAATCGACCGTACGGTCGCAGCCAACCAGGACGGTGGCTAGAAAACCGGCTAAAACGAAAGTTCTGGTCTTTAGCAACATAAGAAACATAGCTTTTAAGATGTTTATTTTCAGGACGTCCAGCGCTCACAAAACGTTGGAACCGCTATGGTTGAGAGGACATGTAATCTATGGTTAAATAGCACAGGGCCTTTGAACCCACTACGAATCCGCTTTCATCAATATAAAAGTCGGGAGTGTGATGGGGTGCGTTATCAGCCGGGTCGATATCGGTAGGAGCGCCCCCCACAAAGAAGAACAAACCCGGGACTTTCTGGGCGTAATAGGAAAAATCCTCTGCTCCCATCACCGCGCTGCGTAAATGCACGTGGTCGGCACCGGCGGCCTCCACCAATGAAGGTAGCATTTTTTCCGTCAGTGCAGGGTCATTGTAGGTAACCGGATACCCCTTGCTGATATATACCTCGGCAGTGGCTCCGTTACTTTCCGCTATTTTTGTGGCAATAAGCCTGATCTTTTTATGGATCATATCCTGCATTTCCGTATCAAGCGTACGAATGGTACCTACTATTTTCACTTCTTCGGGAATTATATTGTTTCGTACTCCCCCATGAATGGAACCCACGCTTACTACTGCAGGATTTTGGATCAAGGGCAATTGTCGACTGACTATGGTCTGCAATCCGTTGATGATTTGTGCGGTGGTGACAATAGGATCGGTGCCTTCCCAAGGGTAAGCCCCGTGGGTCTGTGCACCTTTTACGGTGATGCTGTAATAATCTGAACCTGCCATGGTACTGCCCGGGCGATACTTAATATGTCCGACAGGTGTTTGAGAATTAACATGCAGCCCGAATACCACGTCAACTTTAGGGTTTTCCAGTACGCCTTCTTTTACCATAAGCTTTGCTCCGCCCTCTTCGCCCTGAGGAGCCCCTTCCTCAGCCGGTTGAAATATAAATTTTACCGTTCCCGGGATTTGATCTTTCATGGAACTTAAAATATTAGCTGCTCCCAACAGCATGGCAATATGGGTATCGTGGCCACAAGCATGCATAACCCCTACTTCCTGCCCGTTGTAGGTAGAGACCTCCTTAGATGCAAAGGGGATGTCTACCCGTTCCTTAACCGGTAGCCCATCGATGTCAGCGCGCAAGGCTACTACCGGACCGGGTTTACCTCCTTTAAGAATGGCCACCACCCCGGTGTGGGCAATGCCGGTTTGTACTTCCAGACCCAGACCTCTTAAGTGCTCCTCAATTTTTTTGGAGGTTTTGAACTCTCGGTTCGACAGTTCGGGGTATTGATGAAAATGCCGGCGCCATTCGATTATCTGAGGTTCCAGCTCTTTGGCTTTTTCATCGATTTGTTTCTTGATCTCCATATTCTGAGCTTGGACGGGGACTAGCACCAGACAGCAGAGCACGCAAGAAATTAGAATGGGGAACAGGTTTTTCATGTTTAGTTTTTTCTCCAATATAACCATTAATTAAGATAATAGGAATCGGGTCTCACCCTAAATCTTAGGCCTATTTATGCTGGTGAATCCAATAAAGAAGGGGCATGTTTACAAAAATCATCAAAATTATTATATATAATTAATAATCAATTAATTATAGCCATATATATAAACTATAACTTTAATATTATAATGATTTTGATAGTTATTGATTATTTGTAGATTTACATTTGTAAACACTTTGCTTACCATGGAGGAGCGTATCCGGCTATTAATGGAAGAAGAAAAATTGACGGCTTCAAAATTTGCCGATGCCATAGGTGTGCAGCGATCCAGTATCAGTCATATTTTATCCGGTCGCAACAAGCCCAGCCTGGAACTGATCAATAAGATATTGGACCAATACAGCGATGTGAATACCGATTGGTTATTACTGGGCAAGGGACCCATGAAACAAACCAAGGAATCGGTCGCCGGCAAAACCGCTCCCCACTACAGTTTCCAAGGCAACCCCACCGGCCGGAGCCCGGTGAAGATTGTGATATTGTACGACGACCAAAGCTTCGAAGAATTTTATCCCCAAAAATAGGGAATTCACCCAAGGTGAAATTCTACGGGGATCACTCCTTTTTTCTAAAAAATTCCTACCTTTGCACTCCGTTCGATTGAGCGGATCCACTCGCATAATAAAAACGATCGGGTGGAGTTTGTTAAACTAAAGCTGGTTGACTGGCTCGGCAACCAGTGTATTAAAGAGCCTTACTGTATGAACAGCACAGAAGAAAACAGCCCGGAGCAAGTGCCGGAAAATCAAGAGGCGAAGACGGACGCAGAGGAACCAAAAGCAGAGACTACGGAATCTGCAGAATCCGCAGCAACTGATGCACCAGCGGAGGCAGCACCTGTAAAGGAGGTATCTGCTGAGGAAGGTCCTGCAAAAGAAGCTGCCGCCAAAGCAGCTCCTGCAAAAGAAGCGCCGGCCGAAGAAGCTCCCGCACCAGAGACCGCCCCCTCAAAAGAAGAACCTTTTGATTGGGACGATGTACAAACAAAAGGATTTGGTGATGGCTACAGCGATACTGAAAAAGCTGAACTTGAAAAGCTTTACGAGGAAACGCTCACCGAAATAGAGGAAAAGGAAGTAGTAAAAGGACGTGTAGTAGGTATAAGCGATCGTGATGTAATCTTGAATATCGGATTCAAGTCCGATGGTCTTATCACAGCTTCTGAGTTCCGGGATCTACCGGATCTAAAGCTTGGAGATGAAGTAGAGGTTTACATCGAAGAGCAGGAAAATGTGAACGGTCAGTTGGTACTGTCTCGCAAAAAGGCCAAGATCGTACAGGCCTGGAAGAACATCCAGGAAGCCTACGAAAACGATCTGGTTATTCAAAGTGTAATCAAGCGTCGTACCAAAGGTGGTTTGATAGCCGATATTTACGGAGTAGAGGCCTTCCTCCCCGGATCTCAGATCGATGTGAAGCCCATCCGGGATTTTGATGTCTTTGTGGACAAATCCATGGAGGTGAAGGTAGTGAAGATCAACTACGCCAACGACAACGTGGTGGTTTCTCATAAAGTCCTTATCGAAAAAGATCTGGAGAAACAACGTGCTGAAATTCTAAACAATCTGGAAAAAGGTCAGGTCTTGGAGGGTGTTATTAAGAACATGACCAACTTCGGGGTATTTATCGACCTGGGTGGTGTCGACGGATTGCTGCATATCACAGATATCAGCTGGGGTCGTATCAATCATCCGGAGGAGGTACTGGACCTGGATCAGAAGGTGAACGTGGTAGTACTGGAGTTCGACGACGACAAAAGGCGTATATCATTAGGAATGAAGCAGTTGACTGCTCATCCTTGGGATAGCTTGTCAGAGAAGGTCGAAATTGGGACCAAGGTAAAAGGAAAGATTGTCAACGTAGCGGATTAC
>JAOTYN010000070.1 GCA_029861825.1 Cyclobacteriaceae bacterium | reverse complement strand
GACCCTGGCAGGTTTGGAAAATGTACTCAAAGTCAAGCGTTACCCTGAGTTAAGCATGGACGACCTGTTAACTTTGGATCCACAGGTGATTCTGCTTTCCTCAGAACCCTATCCTTTTCATTACCGGCATATAGAGGAAGTACAGGATTCCTTTCCCTCCGCAAAGGTGCTGTTGGTGGACGGTGAAATGTTTAGTTGGTATGGAAGTCGATTGCTAAAAGTACCCGCATATTTTCAGTCACTACGAGACCGTCTCTGACACCAAACCCGCCTGAGCCAGATCTTGCCAGAAACTGGGATAACTTTTATTCACCACCAGGGGATCTTCAATGATCAGAGGAAATCTTAAGGCCAGCGGAGCCAGGGCCATGGCCATTCTATGATCTTCATAAGTATGGAAACGGATGGGATCCTCCGGCAATTCCTCCGTAGGGGTTAACAACCAACCGGTGGATTGTTCTTCAAGCTTAGCCCCAACCTTGCCCAATTCACACTGCATGGCTGCGATGCGGTCGGTTTCCTTAATGTATAAACTTTCCAGTCCGCTGGCTCTGCAGGTAATCCCAGTCACTGCACATAGTGAAAGCACTGTCTGTGCCAGGTCCGGGCAGTTGGAGAAATCGTATTCCAGTTCGTCAACCAATGGTTCTTCAGGAATCAAGGTGACACCTCCTTCATGAAAGCGGGAGTGCACACCCAGAGGTTCCATGATATTGGCTATTTGACGGTCTCCTTGCAATGAGGTGTCCTGTAGCCCCAGTAATGTGATCTCTGATCCACCCAGCGCTACCATACTGTACCAGTAACTGGCGGCTGACCAATCCGCTTCCACTAGGATTTGGGCGGGCTGGTATTGTTGAGGAGATATGGTGATCCGCGACCCTTCCCATTGATGATCAATACCAAATTGCTGCATTAACTTCAGGGTCATGTTTACATAAGGTCGGCTCATTAGCTTCCCGGATATCTGCAAAATGAGACCTTGCGGTAGGGAGGGGGCCATCATGAGCAAGGCGGAAAGATATTGGCTGCTCACGTCTCCTGAAATGGTAACAGTTTGTTGCAGCTGTTCGGCAAATCCCTTGACCTGGATAGGAGGGAACCCTTCCTGGGCAATGTATTCAATATCCGCTCCGATCTCCCTCAAAGCATCCACAAGTATTTTGATGGGCCGATGTTGCATGCGGGAAGTACCGGTTATTTCTTTCACCTGACCGGTTAAAGCGCCATAAGCAGTGAGGAATCGTAGGGTGGTCCCGGCATCCTGTGCATCCCAGACCGGTCCCGATTCATTCAATAGGGCTAACATAATCTGAGTATCACGGGCTTCAGAGAGGTTTTCCAGTGTGCTTTGCTGCTTACAAAGAGCATCTAAAATTAAAACCCGATTGCTGATACTTTTAGAAGCCTCCAGAGTTATGGTGGCGGGAATCAAATGGTTTTGCAACGGCAGGTGCAGAGAGGAGGGGCTGTGGACGTTCAAGGTGTAATCTCTATTATTAGGTCCCGTTTGGAGTATTAATATATTGGGAGAACTAAATTACGTAAAACATAAGTAAATTTGGCACGTATTGTGTAGTAGATAAGTAGTATTAAAAATTACACTGTTAGATAATGAATAAATCAGAAAAAACTTTTTTAGCTTTTGTGGCAGGAGCTGCAGCCGGCTTGGCAGCTGGATTTTTGTTCGCACCCGATAAAGGAGAAAAAACCCGAAGAAAACTTTCCCGTAAGGCAAATGAATTCAAGGACGAGTTGAAGGATAACATTGATTCCGAGAAGATCAAGAAATTTGCCAATAGTGCGCTTACCGAAGTGGAGAAATACGGTCAGAAGTTTTCCGATATTATTAACTAAACTGCTTGCTCCTGATAGTATTCTAGAGCCTCTTTAACCTCTTCGAGGGTAACCTCTATATCAAATGTAGCTTGGCCAATGCCCTCCAGAAGACTGCACTTGATTTTGCCATTGGTATTCTTTTTGTCCTGTAGGGTGTTTTGGGCAATTGGCGAAACCAGACTGGGGTCCAGACTGGTGTTTCCAAACCATTTCAAGATTTGTTGCGTAATGGCCATAAGGTGTTCTTTGCCCAGAGTCGTCTTTCGATGGGATAAATAGGCTTCACAGATCATGCCTATGGCAATAGCCTCCCCATGAAGGAAAGGATTTGCTGTAGAGAGATACTCTTTTTCTATGGCATGGCCCACGGTATGGCCAAAATTCAGGATCTTGCGCAGCCCTGATTCCTGAGGATCTTGTTTCACGACCCCGGATTTGATTTCCACGCTATGTTCCACATGCTGGGCCCAATCCTGGCTTTGCCAGTCAGCCTGGATGATTTTGTGCCAGTACTCGGCATCGGAGATCAAAGCATGTTTTAGTACTTCAGCAAATCCCGAGCGCAGCTCATTGAAAGGCAGCGTATTCAGGAATAAGGTGGATATCAATACTCTTTCGGGATGCTGAAAGACTCCCAGGTGATTCTTGTAATCCTGAAAATCTATTCCCAGCTTGCCTCCCACAGAAGCATCTACCTGAGCCAATAAAGTGGTCGGTATATTGACGAAGCGGATGCCACGCTTGAAGATGGCCGCGCAAAATCCACCCATATCCCCGATTACGCCACCGCCCAGATTTATTAGGATAGATCCACGGTCCATATGTTGGTGGGTCATTTCGTTCCAGATCTGCTGGCATGTCTGCAAATTCTTATGAGTCTCCCCGCTGGCAATTTCGATGATAAAATGCTGGGGTAAGCTTTCCTGAATTAATGGATAACAGTATTTGAAAGTATTGTCATCCACCAAAACCCCCAGCATGCTGAACTGATGAGCACTCAGATACTTTGCCACGGCCGTGGCAATCTGATCGGTAATGACAACTCCTGGAGGAAAGTCCGCCATAATAAATTTTCGTGTCGATTATCCCTGCGTTTTTCTATATTTGCAGGATTATGGAGTCCAAAGCACCAATATCCTTTGAAGATACATCCATAGCTTTTTCCTCAAAGACCGATGCAGCCTTGAGAAAATCGCTGTGGCTTTTTGGTATTATGAACCACCCTTGGCTGGTAAATTTAATTACTAATTCCGTAACAATCGCCCTTAAACTGGGGTTACCGGTCAAAACTCTCATACGAATCACGGTATACGAACTTTTTTGTGGTGGTGAAACCATTGAGGAATGCCGTGAAACCTCACTGATGCTTCGGAAATATGGAGTGGGTTCTATTTTGGACTATTCCGTGGAGGGTACCGAATTGGAATCGGATTTTGACAGACATACCAAGGAAACCCTGAATACCATTAGAAAAGCCGGCACCGAACCCAAAAACCCCTTTTGTGTTTTTAAAGTATCTGGTATAGCCAGTAATGTATTGTTAGAAAAATTGCAACAGGGAATAGCCCTTACCGATGAACAGCAACAGGCTTGGGATCGGGTAAAAAATAGAATGGATCGGATCTGCAAAGCCGCGGTGGAAGCTGAGGTACGGGTCATGATAGATGCTGAGGAAAGCTGGATCCAGAATCCTATAGATGACTACTGTGATGAGCTGATGCAACGCTATAACCAGCAAAAAGCCGTAGTTTTCAATACCTATCAGATGTATCGACATGATATGTTGAAGAACTTACGTGAAGCCTTTCACCGGGCAGTGACCCATAACTACTTCCTGGGAGCGAAATTAGTACGTGGCGCCTACATGGAAAAAGAAAGGGAACGAGCCCAGGAAATGGAATACCCCAGTCCCATTCAACCCCACAAACAGGCCACCGATGATGATTTCAATGCGGCCTTAAAATTCTGTATTGATAACAACCAGCGCATAGACCTATGCTGTGGTACCCACAATGAATACAGCAACTATTACCTGACCGTACTTATGGAGAAGTACAATCTGAAGAACGGCGACCCCGGCGTATACTTTATGCAGTTGTATGGGATGAGTGATAATATCAGCTACAACCTTGCACATAATGGTTATAATGTGGCCAAATATGTGCCCTATGGACCCATCAAAAAAGTAATGCCCTATCTGATACGACGGGCCGAAGAAAACACTGCCATTTCAGGTCAAACCAACTATGAATACAACTTGATCAAACGGGAACTAAAACGCCGAAAGCAAGAAGGGAAATAAGCTGTTATATGGGGGATTATACCTAATTTTGGTCCTTAAAACGTCGCACTCATGCCACTCAGTGAACAAGAAATATTAAGAAGACAAGAACGCCAACAATTAATAGACTTGGGTGTCGATCCTTATCCGGCTGAAATGTTTAATGTGAACACCACGGCCAATCAGATAGCCCAGGATTTTCCGACAGATCCTGAAAAGTTCAAGGAGGTGCAACTTGCCGGTCGCATTATGAGTCGCAGGATCATGGGTTCCGCATCTTTTGCAGAGGTGATGGATGCTACCGGCAGGATCCAACTTTACTTGAAACGAGACGACCTTTGCCCAGGTGAGGATAAAACGCTTTACAACACGGTTTTTAAAAAAGTACTGGGCATAGGAGACATTATTGGAATAAAAGGATATGTATTTACCACCCAAACCGGTGAGATATCCATTTATGTGCAAGACCTCAAGGTGCTTTCCAAATCACTAAGGCCCTTGCCCATCGTAAAAGAGACCGTCAACGAACAGGGTGAAAAACAGCTGCACGATGCTTTTACCGATCCCGAACAACGGTATCGCCAGCGGTATGTAGACTTGATTGTAAATCCTCAAGTTAAAGAGACTTTCATCCTACGCACTAAACTCATTAGCTCCATTCGCAACTATCTCAACGGACGGGGGTATTTGGAAGTGGAAACACCTGTTTTACAGCCCTTGTACGGAGGAGCGGCTGCCAGGCCTTTCAAAACACATCACAACTCCCTGGATATGACCCTGTATCTGCGCATAGCCAATGAGCTGTATTTAAAGCGCTTGATAGTAGGCGGTTTTGAGGGGGTTTATGAATTTGCCAAAGATTTCAGAAACGAAGGTATGTCCCGGTTCCACAACCCGGAATTCACCCAGGTGGAGTTATATGTTGCTTACAAGGATTACCTGTGGATGATGGAGCTAGTGGAAGAGATGATCGAAAAGGCCGCATTGGACCTACACGGTACCACCGAGGTTCAGGTGGGAGAGCAGGTTATCGATTTTAAGCGACCCTGGAAAAGATACACCATGTTCGAGGCCATTGAGCATTTTACCGGAGTAGATATTTCATCCATGGATGAGCAGGAACTGCGTACTGCTGCGGGCTCCCTGGGAGTGGCCCTTGAAGATTCCATGGGTAAGGGCAAGGTGATTGATGAAATTTTTGGGGAAAAATGCGAACCTCATTTGATCCAACCGACTTTTATTACGGATTATCCATTGGAGATGTCACCCTTAGCCAAAAAGCACCGTACTGCCGAGGGGCTGGTGGAAAGGTTTGAAGCCATTTGCAACGGTAAGGAGATCTGCAACGCTTTTTCGGAGCTTAATGATCCTATCGATCAGCGTGAGCGTTTTGAACAGCAACTGGAATTGGGTAAAAGAGGAGATGATGAAGCCATGGTACTGGACGAAGACTATCTGCGTGCTTTGGAGTACGGCATGCCTCCCACGGCCGGATTAGGGGTGGGAATAGATCGCTTGTGCATGATCATGTCTAACAGTCCTTCCATTCAGGAAGTGATCTTCTTTCCTCAGATGAAACCGGAACCAAAAGTGCAGGTAGCCAGTAAAGACGACTACCTGGCCTTGGGAGTGCGTGAAGAATTAATTCCAATTTTACAAAAGCTAGGACACCACACTACAGATTCCTTAAAAGAAGTAGCTCCCAATAAGCTGTTCAACGATGTTTGCGGGATGCGTAAAAAAATGAAACTGAAAGAGGTTAAAAATCCTACTCTGGAAGAGGTAGCGCAGTGGGTTAATTGAAAGTAGCCCCGGTATCTACGAAACTTCGACGTCGTTGCAGGCGCAGATCCTGAAGGATCGCGGCATTGACATTAATGGAAATATTGTAGGATTGGAAACGTCCAAAGGGCACCCAATCAAAGCTTAAATTCCAACAGTGCAGGTCTCTGCTGGCCCCCAGGCGGGTTTGTGTAAATTCTTTTCGTTGAAAATCGTACCCTGAATTATAGGTCAGTTTCCATTTGTCGGTAATACTTACGTCACCACTAAAACTTAAACTTTGAGTGATATCGGAGTCTCGAAATCCGATCTTGCTGTAACGCAAAGAGTATTGAATTCTTAAGGTCCAGGGGATCTTAAAGTCCAGGTACTTGTTGGGATTTTGCCGGATGTATTCCAGTTCTGCGTCCCGCTGTAGCGCTGAGGGGTCGTTCAGATCCCGATTGGGATCGTCCAATCCCGGAGTTACCGGGCTGTCGGATTTTTCTCCTCTAAGGGTGTTGGCGTCCAAACGGGTATTGAAGGCAAAATTGGCGGAACTGATCTGCCCCAGTCCTTGACCGTTGTTCCAGGCGAATTCGTTGACCTGGGTTTGATCTACCACCTTCATCCCGTTTTCGTCAATGGTAATGGGTTCATTCAGCACATAAATGTAAGGGTCTATAGATAGTCCTGCGCTAAAATCAACTAGGTTGTCCAGAATGCTGGTGGTAGCGGTGATCCGTATATCCGATAAATTGAAGGAATCGGCTCTTAAGTTGTAACTGGCACTTAATCCCAGATTTCTAAGGATATGGACCTTTTTGGTGGATTTAGTAGTGTCGTTTTTGGTTTTTACTTTCATCTCCAGGGTATTCTGAAGGTTAAAGCTGATGGACCCGCTATTTCCCTGGGAGGGGCTACCGAAAACAAATCCATTGTAGCGCGACAATAACTGGCGGTTTCCGGCCGAGTCGACCTGCACGTCTTGAAAGTAGTCGAAACCGGGATCTGTAAAATCGGGAGTATACCCAAAACTCAGAGTGGGGATGATGGTATGCCTGATGGCTTCCACCTTCTTTCCGGGTTTCATTAGAAAAGTCCCGTAGATGCGGGTGCTTAATGAAGCCCCCAAACTGTAGGTGGTGGCGTTGGTGAAGCCGTCCAAGGTATCAATACGCACTCCTTGTTCTATAGGGTCGTAGGTATAATTCAGCTTTTTCAAATACCACAGATCGGTGATATTTATGCTGGGGCTGAAAGTGAAATAGTTAAATAATTTGGCAGAGGTGGATACGGGGATCTGATGTCGCGCTCCGTTTTCGGCATTCTCCATTAAAGTGCCCAGATTTTCAAAATTAAAGGCAAGGGTGTCGTCGACTTGGTCCCCGGCATTAACGATCTCAAAACTAGCTCCTCTGCGGGTGGGGCTGTTAGTGACCCGGTTGCGAGCGTTCATATTCCAGGAGAAGCTGAAATTCTTCAAAAGCTCAAAGTTGGAACCCTTAAAGGGCGACTGCCGGTTCATGTTAACACTGAGTTCCGGCAAGGTTATATCCACGATATTGGTGGTAAGGTTTTGATTGTGCCGGGCACTCATGGTCATGTTGAAAGGCGTACCGGCAAATACTTTAGAATAACTGATACTGGAATTCAAGTTGGCGTTGATATTTTGTTGGACCGATAGGTTATTGTTTTGATTGTAGGTACTGGTGGCGGCATTAATTGACCCGCTAAAACGACTGTTTCCCTTGGAAACCGGAGTATGACTCCAATTCAGACTAAAATCGGTGGTTTCGCTCTCTCCCTCCAATCCCGTAGTCCGTTTGGTGAGATTGAAATTTAATCCTCCGGTGTAGGCGTAACGTTTGCGATAATTAGTTTGTGCCCGTGTTCCCCAACCACCTTTAGAATACACCTCGCCGGTCAGTCTTAAATTTACATACTCGTTAATGTCAAAATAATAGCCGCCATCTCTAAGATAAAACCCCCTTTGTCGCTCCTCTCCGTAGCTGGGTACGATTACTCCGGATGAGCGGGATTCCGGGTCGGGGAACATACCAAAAGGTAATCCCAGAGGAGTAGGCACATCGTTGATATACAGGTTGAAAGGTCCTGATATTACATTGCGTCCCGAGCGCTTTAGTCGCTTGGAGCGAATTTCAAAATGGGGATGGGTAAGCTCACAGGTGGTGTACTTGGCTCTGTTTACAAATAGTTCGTCCTCTTCATTTTTATAAACCTGTTGGCCGTGTAAATACCCTTCGCCTTGTTCGGTCACCAAACCGGAGGTAATGGCTCTTCTGGTCTTAAAATTGTATTTCATCCCCTTAGTCTCATAAACCGTACCGCTCTGAGTAAATATTGGCTTACCCGTTTCCTTTCCCGTGCTATCGGGCCTTGATTCTGCTGAGAGGAGATTGTGCCGTTGATCGAAAATAATAACCGCGGCTTCTATCTGTATATCCCCATAATTGACCTTGGCATCCCCATAGAGATAGATTATCTCATTGACTCGATCCATTATAATTGAATCTTTGGCAAAGTATTTGACAGTAGTACTTATATCGCCACGGGGACGAACCTGGGTGGAATCACCAGCCTGCAAAGTATCCGTGGAAATTGTATTAATTTGAGGATTACCGGCGTTATTTACGGGGGCCAAAGTGTCTGCTGAGGGCAGTAGATCCGGATTTACGGGTTCTTGACCCCAGGCTGGAAAACTAAAAATGCTGAAGACAATGAACAGGGCAAAAAGCCGGCAAACGCCATAAATTGCCTTTATTTTATTCACAGGGCATTTTTGTTTTACAAATATATTCTCTTTTTTTGGTAAATTTATGGTATTAGGGAATAACAAGCGAAGGATGCTACGGAATATTGTAACAATATCATTTTTTTCTTTTTTCTTCGTTCTGGCTTCTTTTAACAACACCGGCCCCCACTCTATTCGTAGAAACCAGGTCCAGAAAGTAGTCATTGATGCAGGCCATGGTGGCCATGACCCCGGCACCAGCGGCAAGTATTCCCGGGAGAAAAATATCGCATTAAAGATTGCCTTGGAACTAGGTGATATCATTAAGGAACGTTTACCTGACGTCGAAGTTATTTACACCCGAAAATCCGACAAGTTCATCGAACTGGACGATCGTGCTGAAATAGCCAACAAAAATGATGCAGATATTTTTATTTCTATTCATTGTAATGCTTCTGCGGTCACGAAATCCGTATATGGCACGGAAACTTACGTAATGGGTACTCATAAGACGAAGAGCAACCTGGAAGTAGCCAAAAGGGAAAATTCGGTGATACTCCTGGAAGAAGATTACCAGGAACGCTATGAGGGATTTGATCCCAAAAGCCCCGAATCCCACATATTGTTTGAGTTGTATCAAAACGCTCATGTTGAAAACAGCTTGAAACTGGCAGCCAGTATCGAACACCAATTCAAAAATCGAGCCGGACGTCGCAGCAGGGGTGTAAAACAAGCCGGATTTTGGGTGCTTTGGCGCACTACCATGCCTAGTGTTTTGGTGGAGACAGGGTATCTTACCAACCCCAAAGAGGAGAAAGATTTGAACGATGAATTGAAGCAAAGTTACATCGCTTCCGCTATTTTCAGGGCTATCAGGGATTATAAGGAAGAGATGGAATCTTCGAATTAAGTTCCTATATTTACACCCAGAATTTTTGCCCTCTATTTACCAAAGAAAACTGCGCAGGTTTGAAAATTTCAAAAGAATTCCGAGTTGGTTTACTGGCCGTAATTTCTATCTCTATTTTATATTTGGGTTTCAATTTCTTAAAGGGCATTGATTTTCTATCTCCCAATAACACCTACTACGCAGTATACCAGAATATCGATGGCTTGAATGTCTCCAACCCCGTAATGATCAACGGATTTTCCGTGGGACGAGTAAGTGAGATCGAGATACTTCAAGGTCGTGATAATCAGCTTTTGGTATCGCTGGATATTAGCAATGATCAGGTATTGGGGGCACGCACCCGTGCTGTTATCAAAAGCGATTTACTGGGAACAAAAGCAATACATCTGGATTCCATACAATCCGGAGCACCATTACAGGATGGAGATACTTTAATGGCCAAGTTGGACAAAGGATTCACCGAGACCTTAAGTAAAAGCGCGCTACCTGTGGTTGATCGTTTGGAGGTAACCCTGCAAAACCTGAATACAATTTTGGCCAATCTTGCTAATAATGAAGATAGCATCAATGAAATTATCGGCAACTTCAAAGCCACCTCCAGCAACCTGGCTAAAGGAACCTCCAAGCTTGACGGCTTAAGCAAGCAGCTGGACAATCTCCTAACTCAGTTGAATGATCCGGAGGAAGGCCTGGGAGCCTTAATGAGCAAAATGAATGAAGTGGCCGATAGTGTAAATCAATTAGAGCTCGAGGCTATGCTTACTGCCACCCGCAATACCGTAGAAGAGCTGGGCACCACCCTGCAGCTAATTAATGAAGGTGAGGGAAGCATGGGATTGCTATTAAAGGACGAGGGTCTATACAACAAGATGAATCAGACCATGGAAGACCTGGATAAGCTGTTCATAGATATGAAAGAGAACCCCGGTCGATACATACATTTCTCCGTATTCGGAAAAAAGGATAAAGGCTCAAAAAAATCCACGGAACCTTCCGATGCATCACAAGAATAACCTCGTAATACATCAATTCATACATGAATCTAGAGTATAACAAGAACGAGGACCAAAATAAGCAGCTGGTAAGCCAATTAAAGGAGAAGCTAAAGCAAGTCAAGCTTGGAGGAGGGCCCAAGCGTATCGAGAAGCACCATGGGAAAGGGAAATTAACAGCCAGGGAACGTATTGACTATCTGATTGATGATGGCAGCGATTTTCTGGAGATAGGGACATTTGCCGGTGAGGGCATGTATGAGGAATACGGAGGCTGCCCCTCCGGGGGAGTGGTAACGGGAATTGGTTATATTTCCGGCAGAACCTGCGTAATTGTGGCTAATGATGCCACGGTTAAAGCCGGAGCCTGGTTTCCCATAACCGCTAAAAAGAACCTGCGCGCGCAGGAGGTGGCTATGGATAACAGGATTCCCATTGTTTACCTGGTGGACAGTGCCGGAGTGTTTCTGCCTATGCAGGACGAGATCTTTCCCGATAAAGAACATTTTGGACGTCAGTTTCGTAATAATGCCAAAATGTCGTCCATGGGCATCATTCAGGTAGCCGCCATAATGGGTAGTTGTGTAGCCGGTGGAGCTTATTTGCCCATAATGTCGGATGAGGCCATGATCGTTGATAAAACCGGTTCTATCTTCCTGGCAGGATCGTATCTGGTAAAGGCGGCCATTGGGGAAGTTATCGACAATGAAACTCTGGGCGGCGCTACTACACATTGTGAAATTTCCGGAGTTACGGACAATAAGTACGCCAACGACCAGGAATGTCTTGACGCTATCAAGGACATTTTCAGCAAGATGGGTGAGTTCCCCAAAGCAGGTTTCAACCGGGAAAAGGCTTTTGATCCAGCCGAAGATCCGGAAAGTTTGTATGGTATCCTGCCCCGTGAGAGGGTCAAACCCTATGATACCATCCAGGTGATCAAGCGCCTGGTTGATGAATCAAAATTCTCTGAGTACAAAGCGGGTTATGGAAAGTCCTTAATTTGTGGTACCGCGCGCATAGATGGCTGGGCGGTAGGTATGGTGGCAAATCAACGTAAGGTGGTGAAAACCAAAAAAGGAGAGATGCGCATGGGCGGTGTGATCTATTCCGATAGCGCCGATAAAGCGGCCCGCTTCATCATGAATTGCAATCAGCGCAAGATCCCGCTGGTATTTTTACAGGATGTCAGCGGCTTTATGGTAGGCAGCCGCGCGGAACATGGGGGTATAATTAAGGACGGTGCCAAAATGGTTAATGCCATGGCCAACTCGGTGGTTCCGAAGTTTACCATCGTGATTGGGAACTCCTATGGAGCGGGTAATTATGCTATGTGCGGCAAAGCCTATGATCCCAGACTGATCTATTCCTGGCCTACCGCTCAAATGGCGGTGATGAGTGGGGCTTCGGCTGCTAAAACCCTTCTGCAAATAAAAGTAGCTGCCGCTAAGTCGGCCGGAGAGCCTCTTACGGAAGCACAAGAAAAAGAGTATCTTAAAGAGATCACGGATCGCTACGATCGGCAATTAAGTCCGTACTACGCAGCGGCCCGCTTATGGGTAGACGGGGTGATCGATCCTTTGGAAACCAGGAAAGTG
>JAOTYN010000483.1 GCA_029861825.1 Cyclobacteriaceae bacterium | reverse complement strand
CTGAGATCCAGCAGCAATTGATATCGGATGTGCGTCGGGCTATTGGTCCGGTGGCCTCCTTTAAGAGAGCCGTTAAAGTGGCCCGTTTACCCAAGACCCGTTCCGGCAAGATCTTGCGTAAGACAATGCGGGCTATTGCCAATGGTCAACAGTTCAATGTACCTTCTACCATCGAGGACGTGACGGTTCTGGATGAGCTTCAGGAGACCATGCTGCAAGCGGGTGTGGCCGTAGATGGTTCAGAACCAGTAAATCAATGAACCTCGGAATTGTTACCTCCAAAGAAATTGCTCAACTGACCGCTGAGGATCGCCTGCTGGCGCAAGCCTTTCAAAAGCAAGGGATATCCGCGACCGCAGTGGTTTGGAGCGATCCGGAAATCGAGTGGAACAACTTCGACGCACTGGTTATCCGATCTTGCTGGGATTACCATCGAAAGGTAGGGGAATTTATGCACTGGGTAGGCAATATCGAACAACTCCGGGTACCAATAAGCAATGCCCCGGAAATCGTACGTTGGAATTATCATAAGGGCTATCTGCGAGGGTTACAGGACCAAGGTGTCACCATCATTCCCACCCAGTGGTATAAGGCTGGGGAACAGCCGCTACTGGTGAATGTCATGGAGGAAAATGATTGGCCGGAAATCATCTTAAAGCCTTCAGTAGGAGCCACCGCCTATAAAACTCAAAAGTTAGATAGCGTAGCTGCGGAGAAACATCAGTGGGATCACCCCTATCCCCAAGGTTTTATGGTGCAAAAATTTATGAGTGAAATTCTAAGCGCCGGAGAATGGTCCCTGGTTTTCTTTGGTGGAAGGTACAGTCATGGAGTTTTGAAGTTAGCCAGAGACGGAGAATTCAGAGTACAGTCCGATTTTGGAGGTACCCGGCAACTCCAGGAACCCGGTGCGGGGATCATAGCTCAATGTGAACATATCCTTGAATGCTGCCCGGGCAGCGCTTTGTACACCCGTATTGACGGTATCGAGATCAGGGGAGTTTTTCACTTGATGGAGGTGGAGCTGATTGAGCCGGAGTTGTATATGTTTAATGATGAACTGGCTCACAAGTTTGTGGAAGCCTTTAGGGCTGGAGACTATTACCAAAATTTTGACAGATGAAGAAAAAAATTTTATCAAATCGCCCATATCACTTATATAGTTTGGTTAAGTTAGCATAGAGCTCCTTTATGAAATTAAATATCAATACTGCCTCCAAAGCTAATTTGCCTACAACCTCTGCACAAAGAAACATTGGCTCCTATGGAGATGATACCGCGGGTCCCACCCTTTTATGTATTTGCGGTATTCATGGTAATGAGCCTTCGGGACTACAAGCGTTTCACAGGGTTTTAGCAACCTTGAAGGAGGAAGAACATGAAGTAAGAGGCCACTTGGTGGGTTTAGCGGGAAACTTAAAAGCGCTTAAACAAAAGGTGCGTTTTATCCATGAGGATCTGAACCGGATCTGGTCTGTAGCACGCATAACGAGGGTTTTGGAAGATTCGGTGTCGGGAAATTTTCAAAATGCTGAAGAGGAAGAACAGGCGGAAATCTTGCACCACCTGGAGGAGATTTTCAGTCAAAGCAAAGGCCCTATCTATGTTATGGATCTGCATACTACCTCCTCTGTTAGTCAGCCATTCGTCACCATAAACGATACCATCAGGAATAGGGAATTTGCTAAAAATCTTCCATTTCTAATGGTTTTAGGGATTGAAGAATTCCTGGATGGCACCGTATTGAGCTATGTCAATGAACTTGGACATATAGCCATAGGCGTAGAGTCCGGACAACATCAGGACCCCTACTCTATTGTCTGGCATGAATTGGCCATTTGGCTGGCCTTGGCCCATAGTGGGTGCTTGCAATCAGAGCTTCCACACCACATCAAGGAAAAAGTTCAACTGCTCGCCACCACGGAAAAGAACGTATTTGAAGTTAGGCATCGAAAAGAATTGCTCAAGAATGAACAATTCGAAATGAATCCGGGATATACCAACTTCGACAACGTTAAAAAGGGACAGGTGATCGCTAAAAATGTTCACGGTAATATTCAGGTGCCAGAGGATGGCCAAATTTTGATGCCCCTGTATCAAAAACTAGGGGAGGACGGGTTCTTCATAGTACGACAAATTAAACCCCTGTGGTTAGGGATATCCAAATGGTTAAGAAGCAAAGGAGTCCACCGATTACTTCCCTACTTACCTGGAATCAGAAAATACCAAGGACAAGGACATGAGTTGTTGGTGAATACTAAAATAGCCAAATACTATGTCATTGAATTCTTTCATCTGTTGGGATTTAGAAAGAAGACTCAAATGGGTAGGCACATCTTATTTAGCCGCAGGAAATATGATTTTGAGGCCCCTTAATGCTTATTCCTTGAATTTGGATACCCTTAATGGTTAATTTGGCCAGCGCCTTCGGCTTTGGAATTGAAATTTAGGGGGAGTTAACGGACTTTGTATGTGCAGCCAAATGGCTTTATATTAATCAGTTGCTATTATTTTATTGGAAGTGTTTAGAGCAAGCCAAAAAGAACAGTACAACCTATGAAGTCCCCTGCATTTTTCATTAGCTGTGATTGGGGAACTACTAATTTCAGATTGAGATTAGTGGAAACCGAGACCCTTAGGGCAATAGCAGAATACCAAAATGATCAGGGTGTCAAGAAGCTGTATGATCAGTATGCTGTACAAAGAAGTTTAAATCAAGAGCAATTTTTCTCCAATTATCTCATGGAACAAATCCGGTTACTTCCTGAGGACCATCAAAAGGACTTGATCGTGATTTCGGGTATGGCCTCATCCAATATTGCCCTGAGTGAGTTGGAGTACGCGGATATGCCCTTTGATTTCCACGGAGGCAGCTTGTACTGGAAACGGATATTACTTCCCAATGGACTGAAGATTGTACTAATTTCAGGAGTCAAGGGTGATAATGGAATGATGCGGGGTGAAGAGACCCAAGCCATAGGATTGGCGGAGAACTTGCGAAACTTTGAATCTGGGATTATGCTTTTGCCCGGCACCCATAGTAAGCACCTTAGCTATGAACACCAACAATTCACTACTTTAAGAAACAATATGACGGGGGAATTATTCGATATAATTTCTCAAAATAGTATTCTGTCTAATTCAGTGGTCAAAGGCCCCTGGTGCGAATCCACAGCGCAGGCCTTTTTGGAAGGCCTGGATTGGGGTCTCTCAGGAAAATTGACCGCAAACCTGCTTTACATCAGGTTCAATGATGTTATC
>JAOTYN010000482.1 GCA_029861825.1 Cyclobacteriaceae bacterium | reverse complement strand
TGATGATACCCGGTTCCGTTGGGGCGGGGTAATATTTTTGAAACAGACCTTTGCCGGTGAAATCTATCATCACAACATTTTGATGAGAGCTGAGCAAGATGCCTTGTTCACGAACTTCAAGGCTGGTAACGGATTCTTTGCCTTCCAGCTTAATGCCCTCACGCAACAACCTTAAACCCCCGTTGTGCAGGTTGATCTCATATAGGGCATTACCATCATTGGTATATACATATGCCAGCTGGCCTTTAAAATCCCGCAGCAGGGTATTCTGTGTGGAGCCCTCCCCAAACTTGGCGGTTATGGATTTTGAGAATTTGGGATTGCCGTTCTTAAGGTCAAAAATGTTGACTTCGCCTTTTCCGTATTTTGTAGCGCTGGTGAAATACAGCAAGCCTGCAGGTGTCATCTCCGTATAGTCCAGGGCTCCCTTAATCTTCAGATGGTCGGAAAATTTGAAGGTTCCTCTTTGAGGATCCAGTATATTTAAAAAGGACTTTTCATCGGATTGCATGGATAGCACCAATCCGTTTTCCACCCATTGGTAGTCCACCACGGATCCTGGCAGTTTCAAGCCTTTGTTTTTATTCCCCCAGGATTTCTCGCCGGTTTTGGCATTGACATAACTGAGTTTGACCCCAAACATATTGTTATTGGGATCGATCTCCGGTAGTAAAATCAAACCATCGCCATAGGGTATCACTTCGTTCACCAATCCGTTTATCTTGGTGACCTTGTTCCAGACCTGGCCCCCGTCCTGGATGTTATAGGCCATGATATAGTTGGACTTGGCGAAATAGAACTGCCCTGAGGACTGACCACCCTGGATCAACTTGGAAGAGCTGGTAGTACTTACCGCGCCTGCGGGAGTGGGTAATTCTGCCTGCCATTTTACCTGTCCGCTGCGGGTGGAGATATTGAACAGACCGTTGGCGGTGGCAATGATGAACTGGTCCCTGGTGATCTCAATAAGATCGAAAGCGGCGGTACCGCGGTCGTTATCTAATTCGGAAGCTACCTGTAAGGTGTTGAGCAAGCCGCCTAGTTTCGACTTTGATTTTTGAAAAATCTCATTGCTGCTCCACAACTCGTTGCCTGTCTTGACATCGAAGACACTTAAATAAGCCTGCAGATCATCTTTAAAACCGTATACCAACAAAGTTCCAGATTCATAAAGCAAGTTTTTAGCCATAACATCCTTGAACCCGGCTTTCTTGGTATTACCAATTATACGCCCGTCGTAAGGATCAATGATTACTATGGCATTGGGGAGTAGGATTTCTGCAAAAAAAGTATTTGGAAGTGGTTGATAACTTTCAGCAGGTATGTTTCCCATCCCTTTGATCTCCCAGGTCCTTTGTCCGGTTTGGCCATCTATGCCGTAAAGACCATCCTGTGTATTAATGACCAAATTACCCAGGGTGGTAATTTGTTGCCACAAAATAGCACTCTTAAACTGGATGTTCCAGGTGGGCGTAGGGCGCAGGGGATCATTAGTAGCACTTAAAGTCGAAGTACTTATCAGCAGTACTACAATTGCAAAAAATCTTCGAAAATTCATGGCATTACAGTTTTGTTCAAACCTGAAGTAAGCAAATGATGGGTTAGAAAACCAAGCAGTTAGTTTCAATAAGGTACGTCAGCAAGGCTGGAGTTCACTTAGCCTTTTGAGGGGATAAATTACAACCTGATTGGAGGTAAAATAAACCATAAGCTTTTTACCAAACTTATGATTTTCAGTTACATGCATAAGCCAGTTTGAAGGGTAAAAGTAGCTAAATTTAAAGGTCCGCTTTTGGACCCAAAGCGGCCTTGAGGATGTTGAGAATGTTGGAATGAATTAGCTAATATTATGCAACTTGTTCTCACACCAATCGATAGGGGAGAATAATAAACAAGCCAGATGGGTGTGCTTTCCTGAAAAAACTGCCGGTATTGACATTACTTCACAACCGGGATCCGCTCTTACTGCCGCCAGAAGTAGTGAAACAGCAAGAAAGGTCAATGCCCCTGTAGCGGCAGGACCACCGTATCCAATGAAGAACACAGCCAGAAAAGGAACGAAAGCAATAATGGCTCCTACAACTGGGTTGATCTTAGGGATGAATTCTGAAATAATAAAATGAAATAGAAGATAAAATAATACAAGACCAATGGCCCAACCAAGTCTAATCAATACTCCTTCCCAAATCACATCTTGATATACCGGCCATACTTCGGTTACAAAGAACAGGCCCAAACAAAACCGGAAAACACGCCCGATCATGCGGGGTTTAATTCGAAGTTGGTCAGAAGCATTCATGATATTCAGTGATTACAATTTCCCTTCTGGACCGGTGGACAATTCTCGGTACCATAGGAACAGAAGACACAACATTCTCCCTCCCTTGGTTTGATTAGGGCCTGACAATTTTGACATTCATAGTAATACAGGCAGGCATTGGTTGGCATCATCTCTTCCTTTTTATGTCCGCAAGCAGGGCAAGTGATGGTAGATAAAAGTGTTGTTTCGGCCTTCATTTTAGCAATTACTAAATAGCTTTTCCTGAAAGGGTTCTATAATTAATACGAAGTAAATCGGGTGGAGTTTACCCTATCAACCTTGGGTATTGCGTTTCACGATCCACTTATTGGCCACAATAAGCAGCACCAAAACCACGGCAAACTGAAAAAGCACTGTGCCCACATTGTATTCGGCAAAAGGCTGAAGCCATCCCACCGGATCATCTGCCCTTGCCTGAACCAGAAACCATACTATCAGGACCATAGCTTCAATAGGTACCAGTATACCGATGACCAGGTTCCACCATTTAGGAATGTGAACATCTGAATGCTCATGGTTCAGGTGCTCTCGCCTAAACCGATCAATACCATTTTTGATTACAGAAATAGCAAAGAACAAACCGGCCAAGATCAGGGCCACACCCCATACCCAATCCTGGTTACGCAATACATGTAACGAGATTGCTGAAGGAAGTCCTAAAGCAAAGATCCCAATACCTACCCATTTAATGGCCTTGTCCCGCTTGAATCCAGCATCAACCATGGTGCGGGTAGTCACCTCTACCAAGGCCATCATACTTGTGAATGCGGCGAAGGTAAGTGACAGGAAAAACAACACCATAAAAAATGGAGCAAATGGTATGGAAGCAAACAATTGCGGCATCCAGATAAAAGTGAGGCCCTCATTGGACTGGCTGAAAATGGTTTGCTGTACCAGATCTGTACTAAGTTCCTGGCCGCTTTTAATGGCTTCGGCTAACTC
>JAOTYN010000481.1 GCA_029861825.1 Cyclobacteriaceae bacterium | reverse complement strand
GTAACGATAGTCTTGTCTTTCAACGATTCCAATTCCGGGAGCTTCTGGGGAAATTCCCGAAAGTTCTCCATATCCAAGGTGATGGCACCTTTGAACTTTCCCAGTTTGTGCTCGTAGTTGGACCGTACGTCCAACATCACCACATCCTGCTGATCCATAAAAGCTTCCAGCTCCTCTGGTTCCACATATTTGCCGGTCTGCCGGGTGGGGTCAATATGGGGCAGGCCCACATTAACGATTTCCGGTTTTACCCGTACATTGAGTTTTTGAAAGGCATGTTGGTGATAAGGCTCAACTTTAAATTCGATATCCCCAAACCTGGGATCGGACTTCACGTGGTCCATGTACGTTTCACAATGGTGACGCAGCCCGGATACTGTTCCGTTCAGTCCTTCTGTGGCAACGATGATCCTTCCCCGCAGGTCCAGGTCTAAACAGTAAAAGTGATGATCCTCACGGAATTGCTGGGGATCTTCGATCTTGGTGTAGCAATAATAAAGGAGTATGCTATACTGGTCCATGTGCTTTCGAAGAATTATTCACAGGTTGTGCCGGATTCCCAAATACGGTTTCATTTTCGGCGACATTATTTACCACCACCGACCCCGCTCCAATACGGGCATTTCGGGCTACTTTAATTCCAGGCACCAAAGTGACTCCGGATCCAACAAATACTTCATCGGCAATCTCAACCTCCGCACCGATAGTGCTTCCAGCCCCAATTTGACCATAGTCTCCAATCTTGGCCTCAAAGTCGATCAACGAACCACTACCAATAATACAGTGATTGCCCACATGGGCAAAGGCGTTTAAAACCGCCCCCACACTGAACAAGTTCCCATGACCGATCTGAGAAGATCTCGAAAGGTATGCTTGTTGGTGTATGGCATTGACCGGCATAACTTTTCTCGTTTCGTTTAGCATGTTTACCAAACCTTGCTGCAATTGCCGATCATCTACCGCCACGAAAGACTCGCATTTATTGCCGATCAATTTCAAGAAACCTTGCTCTTCCAGTTTACCCAACACCGGCACCTCCGCTATTTCCTGGCCAATCAAGCCCTCATCGTCATCCAGAAAGCCATAAACCAGGTTCCCGTTACTTTGAAAAATTTCCAAAGCCAATTTACCTAGGCCCCCTGCTCCTAATATAATAACCGGTTTATCCATATAATCGCAAAGTTAAATCAACCGGCTATAATCCCCAAACATCCTTTATGGTAGTAAATCCTCCAGCTTTTTCCACCAAGGATTTCTGAACAACAGGATGTATACCAAAACGGGCATAAACACCACCTTATAGCGTGATAAGGTGCCTAAATTTGGTGTAGCCAGTGCCAAAAAAGCCGCCATAACAGCAATATAAATGATTACCGGGAGCATTTTTTTTGAATCGAATTGGCCTTTTCTTATACTGCTCAGGCTTCCCAAACCCAAGATCCATAATAGGCCATTTTCTACAATGGCCAGGTTTTGCCAAATCCCCGCCCAATCACCCCAGTACGGACGAAGAAGACCACTAAAAAAAGCCTTTGGAAAATTAATAAAACTCCATATTAACGGGTTCTGATGATCTTGATACTTGATCAAGGCTTGCGGGCTGCTTTTAAGGGCAATTTCACCCGCGTTGGTCTTTATGACCTCCAAGATATGATGGGGATACAAATTGGGATGCAACCAACTGGCCACCACTACAACCGCCAGAAAAACACCTATCCATGCAAACAAGAAGTGCCGTTCCCGGGGATTCCATTGGTATATGAGCAGGGAAGTCAATCCCACCGGCAAAATCACAGCCATGTAATAGTATTTAAGACGATACATTAAATAGACCAACAATACCAGCACCAGCACCTTTGCAAGGTGTGGGGGCTGCCAATTTTTAAAATAAGGCCAACTGTAGGACACCATAAATCCCCAAGCACCCATAAAGACCGACTCTTTGGAAATTCCTGAACTCCAAAATATTACGGAAGGCATGAATAAAAAAGCCCAGGCTGCAGCTTTGTGGCTTCCGGGGTAGCTTTCTGAGATACGGGCAGCTACTAACCATATTCCCATAAAGCTGAGTGTGCTTAGATATACCGACATCAGCCAATAATTACTAGCGGTGAATATGGCGAAGACAGACAGTAATTTGACCATGAACAGTGCCCGGGGTTCCCCCGCGGTCCCCAATTGAGGCAAGATCCAGCTGTCAACCCCTTTTTTAAAAAAAGACTGTAGGTATCCTGCCGGATGTTTTGCTGCTGATCGCGCTAAGGTGCTGGCGTCTTCGAAGTAGGTCCAGGTGTCTCCCCCACCCAGATATTGGGCGTACCAATACCCCATTAAGAGACCCAGCATTAGTTTCCAGAGGTAGCCCGCCCAAAAATAACGATAGAGCTCGTTCTTCGATTGGTATTTTGAAAACTGCCAAATCGCGGCACCAAGCACCATCAAATTCAAGAGTACCAGCCACCAATTCATACCCTGGCGGACCCCGCAATTATTGACTTACCGATTTTACAATGCATACACATCTTTGCTGTACAATAGTACTGGTGCAAGGCCAAAATAGCCTGTGAGTGGTAGGCCGAAGTTACCTTAAAACCCCTTTCTTTCCAATATCGCACTATCCTGTTGGATTCAATGGGCAGGGATTTCAAAAACTCCATGGCCTGTTCCTTAAAACGCTCACCCTGGTAATGGCTGTGAGCCATTCTCAAGGGCATGACAGTGTTGATTAAGATATTGATCTTACTGGACCTTCCCAGGTAACCACCCTGTTTTGGCCATTTTTTCCCGAAATTGTAGTGATGACGCCAATAATCCGAGGTGCTGACTTCCAATAATTTATACAGATCTTCACGCCGACCCACTTCCCGAAATTGCCAAAACCGGTATCCCTGAGCATGGATAAGTCCACAAAATTGCGCGATACGCAAAGTGGGAAAGTTTGCAGGGCGCAGGCGCAAAAATTTCCACTGGGCCTTTTTAAGTGGCTGACTTAAACCGGGAAACAGTCGAAGCAGGTACTGATACTCTCTTTTAAGGCTCTGGAAGTAACGGTCAGTGATTGTTACATCCAGAAATCCGGCCTGGCCAAAATACAGCGCTTCCAACTGCTTCATATTATGCCCAACTTTATGTACCACAGACAAAGGTACGGCCTTAACCAGTTCCTCAAACGGCTCAGCATTAATACAAAACCCAAAATTTCGTCCCAGCAGCCGGTAGCTTACTGCATCCCAATGATGGCCTTCCATTGCTAAAATGTCCAAAACCTGCTGGCA
>JAOTYN010000480.1 GCA_029861825.1 Cyclobacteriaceae bacterium | reverse complement strand
AGGGAGAATACCAAATGGGTATGTACTTGCCCGCAGTTGCCCTGATTCTTAATCTTCTTGCCAATCGTTTTATCCGTCGCGATGAGTCTTTGGTAAGATCGGTGGACAGGTTACGTTAAAATTTAAATTATTATGGGATTATTTGACATATTCAGACCGGACAATACCGATAGGCGTTTAGCCTATTTAAGACAACTCATTCGTGTGGCTAAGGCCGATGGCCATATGGATGCAGGAGAATACAAGTTCATCAAGGAAGTAGCAGCAAGATTGGAAACCACTGATGAGGAATTGGAGGAGCTGAACAACGATCCCCAAAAATCATCTTCATTGGGCCTGCAGACCAGTGAGGAGAGATTCCAGTTTATCTGGGACCTGGTATGGGTTATGACTGTCGATCAATCGGTGGACCTCAACGAGGTGCACATATGTAGTCGTATGGCCTACCGTCTGGGCTTCGAACCTGAATTGGTAAAGGAAATGTCGGAGCACATCCAAAACAACCGCCAAGAAGGTGATTCGCCGGAAGAGGCATACAGAAGGGCATTCAATTCCTTTACCCCACCCACCGACGACATCTTTAAGTTCTGATTTTTAACCTTAAACGCCACCCTTGTAATAATTAGGAATAAATTTGGTGGTCTCCGGGACCCCTGTACCGTACATTTATATTGCAATAAATGTACTAAAATGCCAATACAGCGCTTTTTCACTAAAAAGATTACAGAGGTCTCAGAAGAAGATCAACTAGGATATATCTGTCAATTGTTCAAAATGGCTCACTCCGATGGTCATATGGACGAATGTGAGTACCACTTTATTCTCAAAGTAGCCCAGAGGCTGGAAATCGAGGTCGATTTCGAATCGCTACACCGACAACTAACTACCATCACTTTCGACCAAAGCTCTCATCAAAAATACGGATTCGATCTACTTTTTGACCTTTCCTGGTTAATGTTGGTAGATGGAGAGGTGGACGACCGGGAATTACAGTTAGGCGCTGAAATTGCTTCACAAATGGGGTATTTCGAAAGCAATGTCAAAGAAATTGTGACGGCTATCGGAGAGCAAAAAAAAATGGGTTTGCCCCCCCTGGAGATAAAAGAGAAACTCAAAACTCAGTTTGCCAATTAATTTGCTGCCACTCTTTTAGGCCAATCTGACATACTGTCATACTCTTACTCCATTTTTAACGGCTGGAACGGAATTTGAACTGTTCCGATTGCTAACATTTAAGTAATAAAGCCATTAAAAATGCAAGAGAAAGGTAACATCTCCATTCATACGGAGAATATATTTCCCATTATCAAGAAGTTTCTGTATTCCGATCATGAGATCTTCCTGAGAGAACTGGTATCCAACGCAGTGGACGCTACCCAGAAAATCAAAAGGCTATCTGCCTTGGGTGAGTATACTGAAGAATTGGGCGATCTTATGGTGGAAGTTTCGGTAGACAAAGAAGCTAAGACCATTACGGTGAGTGACAGCGGTATCGGGATGACTGCGGATGAAATAAAAAAATTCATAAATCAAATTGCTTTTTCCGGAGCTTCCGAATTTGTGGAGAAGTTCAAAGACGCCGCTGATGCCAAGGAAATCATTGGAAAATTCGGCCTGGGGTTCTACTCGGCGTTTATGGTCTCCGACAAAGTTGAGATCAACACCCGGTCCTATCAAAAAGATGCTAAAGCCGCGCACTGGCAGTGCGACGGTAATACCGAATTCGAGATTGCCCCATCGGAACGAGACCTTCGGGGCACGGATGTGATCTTACATATCAACGAAGATTCCCAGGAGTTTCTTGACGAAGCCCGTATTCAAGGGATTTTGGACAAGTACGCCAAGTTTCTTCCCGTAACAGTAAAATTTGGTCAGAAAGACCAGAGTGTGGAAGACGGCAAAGACCAGGATGGAAAGGACAAGTACAAGACTGTAAAGGTTGATAATATCATTAACAATACCGCTCCCATCTGGACAAAAAACCCCTCTGAGCTCAAAGATGAAGACTACCTGAAATTCTATCAAGAGCTATATCCCTTTTCAGATGAGCCGCAGTTCTGGATCCATTTGAATGTAGATTACCCCTTTAACCTCACCGGGGTGTTGTATTTCCCACGCCTGAAAAAAGATTTCGAAGTACCTAAAAACAAGATCCAGCTATATTCACGTCAGGTATTCATAACCGATGAGGTCAAAGATATCGTGCCTGAGTTTTTGATGCTGTTACACGGAGTTATTGACTCCCCTGATATTCCGCTTAATGTATCCAGGAGTTTTCTGCAGTCCGATAGCAATGTGAAAAAGATCAATGCTTACATCACCAAGAAAGTAGCCGATAAGCTGGGTGAACTGTTCAAGAAAGACCGTGAAGCTTATCAGGAGAAATGGGGTAACATAGGCCTATTTGTTAAGTATGGCATGCTTTCCGAGGAAAAATTCCATGAGAAAGCCAAGGACTTTTGCTTATTGAAAAACACCGAAGGCCAATATTTCACCTTGAATGAGTATGAAGAAAAAGTGAAGGTCAATCAAAAAGACAAGGACGATAAGAATGTTTTCCTTTATACTACCGACGCCGCCAAGCAGGACAACTTTATTCAATCAGCCAATAGGCGGGGTTATGATGTACTGGATATGCATGAGATCATAGACAACCACTGGATCAATCACTTGGAACAAAAACTGGAAAACACCCAGCTTAAACGGGTAGATGCCGATACCATCGACAAATTGATCGATACCGGAGATAATCAGGAAAGTGTGCTGTCGGACGAAGACAAAACGATCTTGCAGGAAATCTACACCAAAGCCATTGAAAATACGGCTCTTAAGGTTGAGGTGGCTTCATTGGCTCCTGATGAAATGCCGGTTACCATTACTATGCCGGAATTCATGCGCCGAATGAAAGATATGGCAGCAACTGGAGGAGGCATGCCTTTCATGGGAAATATGCCGGAGAGTTTTAATGTTTCCATTAATGCCAACCATCCCATGAGTGCCAAAATTTTAAAAGCCAAACGGGAGGACACCCGCGTAAAATTTGCCAAGCAAGCTTACGACCTGGCGTTGTTGAGTCAAAACATGCTGGAAGGAGCTTCTCTGACCAAATTTATCCAACGCAGTGTGGAATTAGCCTCTAAATAACGATTAAAGCAGGTACCGATCCAATACCGCTAATGCTTCCCGGGGATTTTTGCCAAAAGTAAAGATCCCCTCGGGATGTCCTGCCGTAACGGCAATTTTGCGATCGCCTAGTTCATCTTGCTCATATAAGCGCTT
>JAOTYN010000479.1 GCA_029861825.1 Cyclobacteriaceae bacterium | reverse complement strand
TGGCCCATGAACAGACCCAGCGCCAAAAGTCATTCTCAGCATGACGTTTGAATCGCCAGGCGCTGCCAAAGAAAGCTGGTGAAATACTATCCCGATCATTTTTAAAAAACGTAGTTAGCATGTCTACATAACCCATTTGGCCTAGCGCCTCTGAACTGGTGCCAAGTTCTATATAATCATTGGGCGCTGCGGTTGCCGTGCATAACAGTCTGTATGGAACCTTTTTCATAAAGTCAGTTATTTGCCCCTTTCTAACCCCGTCAAAGTTTTTCATTATTGATGATTCATCGCACACAACCGCGCTAAAATCATTATGGTCAAAGTAGTGTAAGCGCTCGTAATTTGTCGTTATTATCTTTTTTCCTTTGAACTTTCCGTCCATTGACCTGGCGGCATTAATTTTGAATTTTTCAGCTTCCTCGACTGTCTGCTGTGATACGGCTAGCGGTGCGAGAATAAGTACGGGTCTGTTAGTTTTCTCTATTATATTTTGACTCCAGACTAACTGCATCGGGGTTTTACCCATCCCACAATCAGCGAATATCGCGCTGCGCCCGGTTTCTATTGACCATTCAGTTAGATAATTTTGGAAATCAAAAAGGAAGTCCGGTAAAAATGTGGGCTTGAATCCTGACCCGCCAGTAAGCTGTGATTTTTGTTCAATGAAATTTTTATATTTCATGTATTCATTTCCATTTTAATAAGCTTAGGTTTGCTCTTTTCATTCTCTTTTATTTTGGAAAACTTGTCAGGCTTGTTTATTCTTATTAATGCCCGCTCACCAGCGCCATCCATTTTGATTCCTAAAGATTGAGATAGGGCTGCAAGCGTTACCATAACGTCTCCTACTTCATTTTCAATGCTGCCTTTGTGGTTTCTGTCGTATACATAATTGACCATCTCAATCGCAATTGACCTGTCAATATTGCATGACTGTATTAGTTCTAATGCTTCCTCAATGAACCTTAGTAATCTTGTATCTACGGTAATGACCTCCTCGCTAAAACACTTGTCTGACCATGATGCTACTCTGGATTGAAAAGACCTATCCATTAATGATCCTCACCTTTTTATCTTCCCTGAAAAACACCTCTTGGCCTCGGCCAGTGTTAATCTCCGATGCCAGGTGTACCACCACCTTCGACTGCTCAAGGTCTTTGACACGCTGTTGCAGCCTGTTTATATCCCGTTTCATTTCGCAGACCATCCAAAAGGCAAAGGACGTATCATCCAAGTGCTGCAATAGCTCTGCCTCTTTTGTCAGGTAGGTTTGGTATGGATCGCGCTTATTCATCAGAATGGCTCATCATTCTGCGGCCCGGCAGGTTGGCTAGGTTTCTTCCCAAGCATCTGCATTTCCCGGCCTACTATCTCTGTGGTATACCGCTTGACTCCATCCTTTTCCCATGAGCGGGTTTGTAGCTTGCCTTCAATGTAAACCTGTGATCCTTTCCGCAGGTATTCCCCGGCTATCTCGGCTAGGCGGTCAAAGAATACAATCCTGTGTACTTCCTTCCTGACCACCTGCTCACCAGATTGTTTGTCCCTCCACTCCTCGCTGGTAATCACCCGAATGTTCGTCATGGCCTTTCCATTGGTCTGGTGCCGAGTCTCTGGTTCGTCACCAAGATTCCCGACTATGATTGCTTTATTAACCCCTCGACTCATACATGCCTCCATGTTTTGTTTAGGACAATTGCCCCTATGGTTGGCTGTGAGACGCCGTACAATCCAGCCAGCTCGTATTGGTAATACTCCCCGTTTGCATAGCTTCTGCGTATTTCAGTTACATCATTATCTGTTAGCTTCGACATTCCATTATGTATTCCCCTAGCCGCCGTCTCTGGCTTTTTCTGCCTGTTTTTAATTAACATATCTGCCGAGTTACTTTTTATTGTTCCCAAAACAAGATGGTTCGGATTACAGCAGCTCGGGTTGTCGCATAGATGGCAAACAAGAAACCCTTTGGGTATTTTACCGCCAGGCAAAAGCCTTCCGGTTGTCAGTTCATACGCAACGCGGTGAGCTGAATAAACTCTTTTGTTTATTCGCACGTTGCCATAACCCTTAAGCTTTTTTGCGCCACGCCAATTCCAGCAATCTCTAGGCTTGGTTTTTATATCAACCTTAGACCAAAACGCCATTACTTGTAGTTCGTTCATTTCCTGCTTACCAGTTCCTTAGCCTTTGTTGATATATCTGTAGTCAGCTCAAGATAGACTGCGTACTTTTCGTCAATGGTCATTTCTTCTGATAGTTGTTTCATGCCAAGATCATCATCCCGCATAACGCAATCCACAATCTGCCGCACGTATTCACTGAGCTGGTCTTTTTCGTCACGCTCTCGCGCATCAATCAGCGCCTTTCTGAGTTCGCCTTTTTGGTGGTTGTTCAGGGTTTTAAATACACCGTTACGCTTGTAATAATCGCCCAAAGATAGCCAGTATTTGAGGGCAGCTCCCGGGCCTTGCGCCACGTTCTCCATCAGCTTAATGGCCTTCTTAGCCGAGGTCGTTTCCTGTCTTGCGCGTTCAGCGGCATTGCCATCATCATCCGTTGATTCAACGATATTAAGCATGGTGCAAATTGAGTACCGGCGCATGTAGGTCAGGTTTGAACCAAACCCTTGGCTGGTTTCTTTTTCGGGGGACAGCGGAACAGCCGAGGATATTTCCTGTTTACCGTCTATTGAGTAAATTGTGGTATATAGGGTGTTTCCTTCAATGCGCTGGATCGGTATCAGTCCGGCCAGGTTTATCCAGTATTTGATACCGGCCCATATATCATCAAGTGACGCATAATATGAGTCTGTAAACGTGTTATAGCTACCCTTCTTTACTCCCGGAAAGTGCTGAGTAAACCACGCTATCCGGCCAATGATATTCAGATCATCATCCGGAAATGGCAGCTCCTCAATATCCGCCTCACCGTCAAAGCCAGGCTTTTCAATTACTGCGCTGTTCATCCTGTACCATCCTTCGCTAGTCTGGCGCGGGGCCTTCAAATAAGGTTGCCCAGTGCCGTTGTTGATCAAGCTTTATCAAATCACGATAATCAACAACACCATTAAACCCGGGCGGTAGCAGGTCGCCATCATCGGAAACAATGTGGCTGTCATCCAGGCGGCTGGCCTTAAATCGCCTTTGTTGGTGGTCGTGGTACCGCTCCCGGTTGTCCATCGGCCTGAATGGTGGCGTGGTCGGGTCATAGAGTCGGCTCATCCATGTTCCCAATGGGGTGAGTATTACCCAGCCCAGCATAATCAGGCTAACAATTATGAC
>JAOTYN010000069.1 GCA_029861825.1 Cyclobacteriaceae bacterium | reverse complement strand
CCTAGTGATGAAGCGGATAATTGTACTCAGCCTGTCAATGCTTTGGGCAACCCTAGCCCAAGCCCAAATCGGAGTCGGTGTGGGCAGCGATCGAAACAAGCCCCAGGTCAGCTATTCCAGTCCTCAGGAATATGAGGTGGGAGAGATCGTAGTAACTGGAGCTGAATTTTTGGATAAAAATGCCTTGATCTCCCTAACCGGTTTAAAGCTGGGTGACCGGATCCGCATCCCTGGCGACGACATTACCAATGCTATTAAGAAACTGTATGCTCAAGGGATTATTGAGGATGTAAAGGTGTATCTAACTAAAGTCGAGGACGGGAAGGCCTTTCTCAATGTAGAAGTTAAGGAGCGACCCCGTCTAAGAGATGTACAATTCACGGGTATCAATAAAACTCAACAGGGTGAGGTCAGTGAAGTCATCGACGGTATTAGAGGCAAAGTGGTAACTGAAGCTATGGTGAAGAACACAGAGCTGGGTATCCGTAACCACTTTATGAGTAAAGGATATTTAAATGCTGAAGTTGAAATCAGCCAAGCAGTGGACAGCTTGTTGCGCAACAGTGTTAACTTCCTTATTGATGTAGATCGCCACAGTAAAGTGCGCATTAATAAGATCTACGTGGAGGGCAATGAGAATTTCTCCGACGGCAAGTTGAAGAAGAAAATGAAATCCACCAATGAACATATTCGTCTCAGCATATTTGAGGATTTCGCCAATAGGCTTTTTTCTGCCAGTCCACGCAATGTCAAACATATGATGGACTCCTCCCAGGAAGTAAGCAGTCAGCAGGTAAAGGAGTATATCAACGATCACATAAAACTCAACTTTTTCAACAGTTCAAAATTCGTTCGCAATGAGTATGAAACCGATAAGGAGAGCCTCGTAGACTTTTACAACACCAAAGGATATCGTGATGCCCAGGTTGTACGAGACACCGTTTATCGCTTTGATGATGACAACGTCGATATCAACATCGAGGTAGAGGAAGGTAAGAAATATTACTTCAGAGATATTGACTGGGTGGGTAATTATGTTTATGACGATGCTACACTAAGCGCAGTACTGGGGGTCCAAAAAGGTGACGCCTATGATATGGAAAAAATAAACCAACGGCTCAACTTCAACCCCAATGGCCCGGATATAAGCTCTTTGTATATGGACGACGGCTACTTGTTCTTTAGTGTTACCCCGGTAGAGGTCCGGATTGAAGGTGACTCCATTGATGTAGAGATGCGGGTATTTGAAGGCACTCAAGCTACCATTAGTAAAGTGATCATCAAAGGTAATGACCGTACCAGCGATCACGTTATTCGACGCGAAATACGAACTTTGCCCGGTCAGAAATTCAATCGATCTCTATTGATCCGAACGCAGCGGGAACTTTCGCAAATGGGATATTTCGATCCGGAACAGATCGGTCTGAATCCCGTTCCCAACCCGGCGGAAGGCACCGTGGACATAGAATACACTCTGGTGGAGAAACCCAGCGACCAGATCGAGCTTTCCGGAGGCTGGGGAGGTAACTTCGGGTTCGTGGGAACAGTAGGACTGGTATTTAATAATTTCTCCATTCGCAATATTCCCCATATAGAAAACTGGAGGCCACTGCCTGTGGGTGATGGGCAACGACTGGCATTGCGTATCCAAGCCAACGGAAAGCAATTTCAGAATTACAGCTTGACCTTTTCAGAGCCCTGGTTAGGGGGTAAGAAGCCTAATAGCCTATCAATAAGCCTGAGCCAGGCCGTACAGCGTAACGTCAATTTTTTCACCAACGAGACTTTCGGTAAACTCAAACTGAGCAGTGTGACCTTAGGTTTAGGAAGAAGGGTTCGATGGCCGGATGACTTCTTTACACTTTCCAACAGTATTTCATTTCAAAACTATGAGTTGGAGGATTTCCCTATAAGCAGGCTGGGATTTAGTACCGGTGATGCCAACAGTTTTGTGTTCAATACTACCGTTGCCAGAAACAGCATTGACAACCCCATGTTCCCAAGGGAGGGTTCCTCTTTATCTTTGAGTGTGGCTTTGACCCCGCCCTACAGTGTATGGCGAGACATTGATTATGAAACAGCGAGTAACGCCGAGAAATTTAAATGGGTAGAGTACCACAAGGTTATGTTCGATGCATCATTCTTTACCCGAATAGTGGGCGATCTGGTTATTAATGCCCGTGCTCACCTGGGTTTCTTGGGATCGTACACCGATAAAACCGGTATCGCACCATTTGAACGCTTTTTCCTGGGCGGTGACGGATTGGGTAATCAGAGTTTTGGGATTATCGGAACCGATCAAATTGGTTTAAGGGGTTATGAGAATCAAGCTATTACCCCTCCCCGCTATGCTATTGATGGACGTGGATTAAGTTCTGATGAAGTGGACGGTGGAGTAGCATTTACTAAATTTGTTATGGAATTGCGTTACCCGGTTTCTTTAAATCCCAGCGCCACCATTTACGTTTTGGGGTTTGCGGAAGGTGGAAACAACTTCTATGATTACGACGATTACGATCCCTTTAAAACATTTAAATCTGTAGGAGTAGGAGCCAGGATATTTATGCCGGCATTCGGGTTAATAGGGGTTGATTGGGCCTATGGATTCGACATTGTGCCCGGTCAAACGGAGAGAAGTGGAGCCCAGTTTCATTTCTCAATCGGACAACCAATACGTTAGTATGAAGAAATTTGGTATAATACTTGTTATTGTCTTGTTGACACAAGGTTTATACGCCCAAAAGTGGGGATATATAGATGCAGCCTATATTCTGGAAAAAATGCCGGAATATGCAGAGGTACAGCAGGAACTGGACAAAGTGTCGCAACTATGGCAAGAGGAAATCGGCGCCATGCGACAAGAAATCCAGGGTTTGTATGATGCCTATCAGGCTGAGGAGGTATTATTGACGGAAGAAATGAAGGCTGAAAGGCTGAGCTCCATCCAAGAGACGGAAGAAGCCAGCAAAGCTTATCATCGTAAAGTATTCGGATATGAAGGGTTGTACTTTTTAAAGAAAAAAGAACTTTTAAAACCGGTACAGGACAAGTTGTTCGACGCCGTGGAAAAAATCGCCAAATCCAAGCGATTGGAATTGGTCTTTGATAAATCTGGGGATTACGCCATTATATATTCCAATCCGGTACATGACTATACGGATTTTGTGTTGGAGGAATTGGGATTGGGCGATAAAAACGATGTAGTAGAATAAAAGATTGACGTTAAAACCTATAATAGAATGAAAGCTTATACCATACTTTTAACTGTCGCGCTGGCCTGTAGTGCACTTACAGCAGGTGCTCAGGGACTTAAGATCGGCTATACCAATGCCGAATATATCCTGAGCCAATTGCCGGAGGCTAAGCAGATTGAGTCCGAATTAAAGACTCATCAAGACCAATTGGGAGCGCAGTTACAATCCAAACAGGAAGAATTACAAAGAAAACTGGAATATTTTCAAAAAACTGCCGATACCATGACCGAAGTGGTTCGAAATGATGCCCAAAGGGAGTTGCAAACTATGCAGACCAATATCCAGAAATTTGCAGCTGAGGCTGATAAATCCATAAAGAACAAGCAATTGCAATTGCTTTCGCCGGTTTATGAGAAAATCGAAACTAACATAAAGACGGTGGCTGAGGAAAACGGGTTCAGTCATGTATTCACCAACAGTGTACTGCTATATACCTCGGATGAGAACGATATATCCGATTTGGTTTTGGCAAAGATGGGAGTATCCGTCGACCAATAAAAAATACGATATCACACTAAAGTTATAAGACAATGAAATTAAGTAGACTATTTTTAACCATGGGGGTTTGCTTACTGGGATTATTCTCCGTCCAAGCTCAATCTTCTGAATTAAAGATTGGGTACACGAATGTGAATTATATTCTAAGCCAACTTCCCGAGACCAAACAGATCGAATCCGAACTAAAGACTCATGAAGAGCAGCTGGGAGCTCAACTTCAGAGTAAAATGAAGGAGTTTGAGGACAAGTACAAGGCCTTCAGTGATCTGGCCCAACAAGGTAATGTGGATCCGGTAATCTTGAACGACAAGCAAACAGAACTGCAGAGCCTTCAATCCTCCATCCAGAAGTTCCAGCAGGAGGCCGAGCAGTCCCTGCAGGTTAAGCAGCAAGAGCTATTAAAGCCGGCATACGACAAGATCCAAAGCAATATTGATGCGGTAGCTAAAGAGAATGGCTATACCCATATTTTTGCCACCGATACGCAAGGTGCTCCTATACTTTTGTATGCTCAGGAGCAAGACGATATTTCCGATTTGGTGTTGGCTAAGCTGGGAATAAGCACAGAATAATAACTAGTATACTATATTAAGAGCCCTGAATAAACTTCAGGGCTTTTTTTGTGGATTTTTTACATATCGCAAGAATTCATAACTTCCGCCCATGAATTATATAGCCCCTGCTTCTCTTCGACCTAATGACCTGGTAGCAGTGGTAGCTCCAGCTCGTGTTGTCAATCAGAAATCCGTAGAAGAGGCTTTGGAAATATTACAACAGTGGGGACTGAGGGTGCGAACTGGCGACTGTCTATTTAATCGGCATCAAATGTTCGCGGGTGCTGATGAGGATCGTTGCCGGGACCTGCAATGGGCTCTTGATGACCCGGAAATAAAAGCGGTCTTATGTGCCAGGGGAGGGTATGGAACCACCCGCATCTTGGACTCTATCGATTGGCAGGGATTTAAAGAGAACCCCAAATGGATCTGTGGATTTAGCGATGTCACGGCTTTGTTAGCACACGTACACTGCCTGGGGATCCAAAGCATCCACAGTACTATGCCCCAACTCTTCGACCCGAAGGTCCATGAATCGGATCTCAATAGTTTAAAGGCTATTTTGTATCACGAGGAGGGCATGCCTTTGCAAGCGGAATATCAGCAGGAAAATCAGCAGGGCAGGGCTCGTGGAATACTGATTGGGGGCAACCTGTCCCTTTTGGTGCATATCATAGGTACTTCATCTGAACTGGATACTGAGAATAAGATCCTTTGTATTGAAGAGATTGATGAGTATCTCTATCAAGTCGATCGTATGATGATTCAATTGCAGCGCGCCGGAAAGCTTCGGAATTTGGCGGGGGTAGCAGTAGGACATCTGACTAAAATGAAAGAGGGAGAACTCACTTTTGATAAGGGTGCTGCCGGAGTCATTCGTAGTCATTTAGATCCCCATATCCCGGTAGCCTTTGGGTTGCCTTTTGGTCATGACAAACCCAATCTGGCCATACCTTTTGGTCGGGAAGGTAGCCTGGAGATTACATCAGAAGGCAGCGAATTGAACTTTTAAAAGATAAATCCCGCTATAAGTCCACCAATTATGATAAAGGGAGCTGGAATACGGGTAAACATCAGAATAATAAAAGTACCTACTAAGATGCTGATGTTGGCCACATTGGCATTTTGCTCTATGGGTTGAAAAAGTAAAAAGGCCGCGGCGATTACCAATCCGGAGCTGGCGGCATTAATACCTTCCAAAGATGCTTTTACTACCCGGTACTTTTTGAGCTGTTCCCAAAAACGAATAACGAAGAATATCAGGAAGGTTCCAGGTAAAAATATGCCTGCGGCGGCTATTAGGCCCCCTACGATTTGCCAGAAAATACCCAGGTCCCTCATGGCCAGGGTACCGATGAATGCGGAAAACGAGAATACCGGTCCCGGCAATGCTTGCACAATGCCGAATCCCGAAAGGAATTCTTCGGAGGTTAAGAAACTCTTAAATTCTACAAACTCCGTGTAAAGCAACGGGATCAATACCTGGCCGCCTCCAAATATCAGTGAACCATTGCGATAAAAATTCTCAAATAGTAGTACCGAACGGTTGCCGGTAATCCCCCCTAACAAAGCAACAAATCCTAAAACGGTAGCCCACAGAATAAAATTGCGCCAATCTATCTGTAGTTTTTTGTCTTGTTCCTTAGGATGAGCCTTGAACTTTAATGCTGTTACCGCTCCACTGATTAACAATATCAGGGGGAACATCAAGGGGTTCTTTACAAAGTAGGACACCACCGCTGCAATAATCATCAATCCCATTGCGGTACGGGTGTGTACCACTTTAGCACTTATCTTATAAGCTGCAAATGTTACAAAACCTACGGCCATCGGCTGAATGTACTTCGTGAAATCTATAGAGATATTTCGGGCTTGTAAGTTAGCAATAATGATGGCGGCGGTGATCATAATGGTTACTGCCGGCAGCATCCAGATCAATAACGTTAAGTAGGCCAGGTTGGGCCCTCCAATCTTAAAACCCAGGGCAGTAATGGTTTGTGTAGAGGTAGGACCTGGAAGTATTTGACAAAGCGCATGTAACTCTATCAATTCCTCCTCACTCAAATAACCACGTTTGTGTACCATCATATCAAAAAGCATGGCCAAGTGGGCCTGAGGCCCTCCGAAAGCGCTCACTGAAAGTATTAAAACATCGCGCAAGAAAATGTAATAGCGAATTCTTTTAGCTTGCATCGTGGAGAAATTATGGAACGATGGCAATCACTAATTCGCTGCCACAGGGAACTTTGAGCATTTTATGAGGTTATTACAATGGAATTATTTACATAAATTTATAATAACTTTGATCAGCACCAAAAAAAGCCTTTTAAACATGAGATTTTACTTTTACCGTTTGCTAATTCCCATTTGTATAGGATGCTTAGCAGCTTGCAGCCCTAAAGAGAATCCCGAAAATGCACAAGCAGAAACGCAGCCGGAATCTCAGGAGGTTAAAATAACTTTAGCGCCGGTGGATTCTCCGGAATTCCCTGATTCCGGACTCGAAATGTTGAGTCCGGAGGAAGAGGCCACTTTGCCCGCAGGAAATGTTACCTTCGCCTACGAAGTAAAGAATTACCAGTTAGGTACGCAAACTCTAGACGCTGATATCAAGCAATGTGCAAACTCAGCAAAAGGTCAGCATATCCATCTGATTCTCAATAATCAGCCGTACTCCGCTCATTATACTGCTAATTTTGAGAAAACACTGGAACCGGGACACTATGTGGCTTTGTCCTTCATCTCCCGTTCCTACCATGAGAGCCTCAAACAATATGGTGCATACAATCTGAGACAGTTTACCGTGGGTGATGCACCCGCAACAGAGATGGATCTCACGGCACCCCATATGTTTTATTCCCGTCCCAAAGGCGAGTATAAAGGAGCGGATGCTAAAAAGATCCTGTTGGACTTTTACCTGATCAATACAGACTTGGCAGCTGATGGCAACAAGGTGAGGGCCACTATCAACGGAGAAACCTTTATGATCGACAGTTGGAAACCCTATTTTATGGAGGGACTTCCCATGGGGGAAAACAACGTTAAGCTGGAGTTACTCGATAATCAGGGAAATGCAATTCCAGGTCCATACAATGCAGTTGAACGCACTTTCACGCTGACCGCCGATACGGTATAAGGTTAGCCAAGTTTAGTTAAGATTAGCTAAAAACCTGATTGAGCACAGGTAATGACTTGATAATACCGAATTGTTCCACATGCCAACGATAAAAGTAAAGCAGTGCCTGCAAAAGGTGCTGTCGCTGACTATTGGTCAATTCAATGTTGGTACTGTAATCAGCTTTTAAAACAGATTCCAAAATCTTCGACTCCTGGGAATCCAACGTGGGTGCCCCCGGCATAGAGCGAATTTGCCCCTCAATTTCGGCGGTGTTATGAGCCCCAAACCCTAAATAATGGCTTAATCTCTGGAGAAAGATCAGATGGAAATTTTCCACCACAACTGGATCCCCATCGAAGTACTTTACTGATTCCCATAAGAACTCAAATAAGGACTGGTTTTCCATTTGAACCTTCAAGGTCTTGCTCAGAACTTCTACCAGGAATAAGCTTATGGCTGCTTTTTTATGATTCAGTGGTATGGAGACGAACGGGTAGGCGCATTTGGCTTCAGAAATCCTTTGAAGCTGACTTTTTTCACGGTGGTAAACTACCAGGTCTAAAAGCGTCAGGGGCTGATATAGGGCTATCTTGGTTTTTTTACTACGTGCGGAACGCACACTGTTGACCAGGTAACTTTGAATTCCAAAAGCTTCCGTATAAATGCTTACAATGATGGATGTTTCCCGGTAGCGGATAAATCTTAATACCAAGCCACGCGTTTTAAATACCATATCAATTCATTACCGCTATTTTCCCAATAAACGTTTCCTCACCGTCCGCACTACTGCTATAGAGCAAATACACTCCCGATGAAACTCTTCTTCCCTGAAAATCTGCCACGTCCCAAACGGCGGTTCCTCCCTGAGCCCGCAATTCCGTAACCAATTTTCCGGTGATGTCAGCAATTTTAACGATAGCATTATTAGTTAACCCTGAAATCCCTACAGTCCCGCTAAAGTCTTTTGTTACCGGATTAGGGAAAATAGCTACACTATTGTGTTGACGACTGCCGGTGCTGGCCGTTCCCCTAAAGGAAACCAGCCCCCCCTGTGTAATGATAAAGACCTCACCGCTTTCTTCATCAATGGATAAGTCGATGATGCGATTGTCCGGAAGTGGGCTGTTTTCGGCCGTAAAATTATAGATCACACTATCTCCCAAGGCGCTGAACAGCCATAATCCGCTGTCAGTGCCCATCCACTTGCGATTTCCTCCGTCCACAGCAATGCAATTTACCGCTTCGTCGCGCAGTAATGGACGGCCATCGATAAACACCAGGCTGGCGTCCACGTCGCTGCGCTCCAGTATGTCGAACGGAAAGGGAAATAATACTACTCCTTCTTTGGTGCCCACCCAGACCTGCCCGTCCCTGTCTATGGCCAGGTCCAAAACATCGCGAGTGGGCAACCCCCCTCGTCCGTCCAAATCGATCAAATGTTTTTGAAGCCCACTTTGAGGTTCAATCACCAAAATGCCTCCTCCGTTAAACGGATCAAGACGCAGCCAGAAGTCTCCGTTGTCAGCTTCCTGTATATCCAGAGGATAGCGGGCGGCGATAAAGGGTGTATTTAATGACTTCCAACTGCCATCAGCAGGATCGTACTGATGCAAGGGGTCCGGATTGCCGTAGTTCGTAGCCCAAATGGTACCATCACTTCCAAGGTATACCGAAGAGACCCTGACATTGCGGGTGCCCGGAGAACTATTGATCAACGTACTGCCCGCGGAGGTTTCATCCAACAATTGAAAAGAACCGTCTTGTGGAGACCATTCCAGTATACCTTCCCCGTATGACGCGAAATAGTAGCGCTGTCTGCCACCATCAAAAGTGAAGTCCACCAGATCTCTTACCGCAGGGAAGGTATTGGTATTTATTTCATTGGAACTGTTGAAACTTTGCCATTCGCCATTCTGGAACTGATTCATTCCCAAGAAAGTGACCAATGGTCGACGCAAAGGATCGTACCCCGGTGGCAGGGCCATAGTGGTATGGTCGAAATAGTGAATACTAGCCAGGCTATCGGAGAATGGCCCCGAGGGAAATACACTGGTAAAACTACCACTCACTGAGGTCACCAGTCCGTTAACACTATCCGCAACCCAAAGTCCCCGACTACCATTCAATGCCATTTGGGGGTGGCCAAATAGAGGATCTGCAATAGTTGTGTTTTGCAGGTCCGTATCGAAGTTCAGCAATTTATCAGGAAGTGTTACTAATAAATCGCTACCTCCGGCGGTCATGGCATTAACAGAAACTGATAAATCATAGTCGAGCCGTGCCCAGTCCACCCCATTGTAAAGATAAAAGCCGTCGGAGTTTATAGAAGCCCATACCTGGCCATTGAAAACTGCCACTGCTGAAATGGGCAGCTCCGGAATCCCCTGAGCCGGCGTGTATCTTCTCCAATTGGTAAAATCCAGCAAATTGATGCTGGGATCCAACCATCCGGCTATTACACCTTCTTCGGTGGCCAGAAACAAAGAATCTTGATAAACCGAACTATATTCCACTTGAACCACCTCACCATCCTTGCCGATATTCGTATAGGCTTCGCGAATTTCTTGCTTTTCCAGATCCAATACGGCTACCCCGAAGGGTGCAGACAGATACGCGATGCCATTGTGAATGGCAATATGATTAATACGCTTGGAGCTGGAGAACGGGGCTTGGAATATGGCAGCTATCTCCACAATGGTCTGGTCCTTAAGAAGGTCCACAGTACCATTATCATAAGCCACGATCAAAGTTGAACTATTGTTGTCGTAGGCAATGGTGCTGATCAGAGATTCACTTAGGCCATCCACTTTACTAAGCCGATTCAAACTGTTGTCCTGCAAATCAAGAAAAAACAGGTTGTTATTACCTGCGCAGAATGCACCGTTGTCAGTAGTGGCCACACTATGGGCATCACGAAATCCAAAATGAGTACGCCAAGTGCCAATAGGAATGTTCTCCTGAGCTTGTGCAGCAAAGGAGGAAAGCATAATTATCACCAAAGATCGGATCATCATGAGTTATTAAGATCGCTCCCCTGAATGAAACAATGCCGACAGCGGGCCTCGTATGCTTCTCGTTCACCTACCACAACCTGTTCACGGGCCGGGTCAAGCCGATAGCTAAATGAAGCTATACCCCCACACTGGACGCATATGGCATGCACTTTGGTCACATATTCTGCAATAGCCATTAAGGCGGGCATGGGACCAAAAGGACCCCCTTGAAAGTCCATATCCAGCCCGGCGGCTATAATTCGCTTGCCTGAATTCGCCAGCTTTTCACAAACCTCCACTATCTGATCATCGAAGAACTGAACTTCATCAATACCTACTACATCACAATTTCCCGCCAAAAGCAAAATATCTTGAGCGAATCCCACTGCAGTAGAGCGAATACGGGTTTCATCGTGGGACACCACGTGATCGTCGTGATAACGGGTATCGATATTAGGCTTAAAAATTTCTACTCTTTGACGAGCGATAATGGCTCTGTTCAATCTACGGATCAGCTCTTCGGTTTTTCCGGAGAACATGGATCCGCAAATCACCTCTATCCAGCCGGGTGAGCTGCTCCCAGTCTGGGATGCTTGTCCTATATGCGGTTCAATGAACATACTTTACAACCAGCTATTTAAGCTTTCTATGAAAACAGTTTTTTCACAAATTTATTAAATGCACTATGGATATACTTCCTCAAGGGCAGATAACCTATCAATATTGCTTTACTGAATAATATTTAGAACCTTAGTGAAGTTATTATTAGGGGTTCGAATCATGCTATTTTAAGATTTATTAAGTTATGATTCAGCGCATAATCCTTAAGTTTACAAAAAAACGCATCCTAGCCCTCATAATCAATGAATTAGGATAAAACTAGGCTTGAGTAATACTAATGATATGGAAGGCAAAATTAATCGGGACTATTTGAAATCCTATAGTGTATCCTACACCAATAACATTCTGGAAATGGCCTTTAAGGACAGCCCTAACCTGGAGGGGAAGGACCTTACCAATCTCTGTACGCCAGCTCAAATAAACTATAATCTGCTTAAGAATATATTCCTGCAATGGGAGGCTGAGCTGTCGAAACTGCAAAGCCCATATTTTGATTATTCAGCTACTGCTGTGCAGAAAGCGCTTCGAAATTTTATGGATGTGCTGTCGCGTCACATACAGCTAGATAAAGGCAGCCTGCGTCCATTGCTGCAGCAAGCAGTTGAAGAAACCATGTATCAGGTTTTTGAACCGGCCTATTATTTTGAATATTTTCTATGGCCCGATCAAACGGATCAACTTAAAATCAAGGAATTAGCCAAGCTGAAACGATTTGTGAAGATAAATCAAGGTTTACTTCAGGAGATAATCGATGATGTAGAGGAAAAAGACGCAGAGAATATTTCCGCCTCTCACTACCATCAACTATTAACCTCCAAGTTGGATTCTTGGACCGATCGCTGGGAAACTGTAGATCCCACCGTTGAAGAATTTTCCAAAATAGTTTCTTTACAAATGGCCAGCTTGTGGAAATCTGAAGCAACTTCAAGCAATTCCTCTCCATCGGAGTCCAATGGGACCAAAAATGTCAACGATCAGTTTAGTAAAGAAGTGGTCTCACTCAACGACAAGCTTCAAAAAGAGCAAACCACTCTGGCCGATCAGCATCAGAACAAAAAAGTGGACAACATCAAACAAAGTTTGAGCTTGAATCAGAAGTTTATGTTCGTCAATGAGCTTTATGCCGGCAATTCCGAGGAATTTAGCAAGGTGATGGATAAAATTGAAGGATGCAATACTTACGTTCAAGCTATGAAGATCCTGGATGCGGACTCCTCCGAACGTTCTAATTGGGATATGGA
>JAOTYN010000205.1 GCA_029861825.1 Cyclobacteriaceae bacterium | reverse complement strand
ATACTGTTCTGAAATAGTGGGAGTAGATGTTTGGGTGGTCTTACAGGAGATCGTCAAAAAAACCAATAGGACAATTAGCTGCTGCTTCATTAAAAAAAGGGAAGGTCAAACAATCGATTACCGAACTTAAACTAAATTTTTCACTAAGTTACCACATAAACATTATTTTTGACGGGCAATTAAGCCTGAAAAAATCCTTTTTTGATATGTTCAAAGTTACGGCTGCAGGAAACACTTATCAGGTAGAATTTCAAGAAAATTCCGTATTGTTAGACGGGGAAGAGATTTCCTGGGATCTCGAGCCTATCAGCGACCAAACCTACCATTTGATATCCGATAACAAATCCTACCTGCTTCAGGTAACCGATGTGGATCCACAGCAGAAAATCGTGAAGGTGAGGATCAACGGCCAAAGGCTATCCCTAAATGTTCAGGACCGTTACGATCTATTGCTGGAAAAATTGGGTATGGACCTTAGTGCGCAGGAGACAGCAAATCAAGTTAAAGCTCCTATGCCGGGTTTGATATTAGAGGTGATGGTCAAGGAAGGCGAGATCGTAAGTAAAGGTGACCCTGTACTAGTCTTAGAAGCTATGAAAATGGAGAACATCTTAAAATCACCCCGTGAGGGGACAATCCGGTCAATTGAGGTGAAACAGGGGCAAAATGTGGAAAAAAATCAGGTGTTGGTCAATTTTGAATAATTCCTTGAAATAATATCCGTGGGCTTCTTATATTTGCCCAGCCAAGCCTATCTCTTTACATGAAGTATAAAAGAATCCTCCTGAAACTTAGTGGGGAAGCCCTGATGGGCGAAAAGGGTTATGGGATCGATCCCGACCGCCTGGAACAATATGCCCAAGAAATTAAAAGCGTTAAGGAGTTGGGTATCGAGGTAGCCATTGTAATCGGCGGGGGCAACATTTTCCGTGGAGTTCAAGCAGAGCACCTGACTATTGATCGCGTTCAAGGCGACTATATGGGAATGCTAGCCACGGTGATCAATGGCATGGCCCTGCAAAGTGCCTTGGAAAAGTCCGGTCTTTATACTCGATTGATGTCGGGGATTAAAATGGAACAGGTGTGCGAACCTTTTATTCGCAGAAGGGCTGTACGACACCTGGAAAAAGGCAGGATCGTGATTTTCGGAGCAGGAATAGGAAACCCCTATTTTACCACCGACTCCACCGCCAGTTTAAGAGCCGTAGAGATCGAAGCTGATGTAGTGTTAAAAGGTACCAGGGTTAATGGTGTCTACAGTGCCGATCCAGAAAAAGACCCCAAAGCCGTTCGATTCGATAAACTTTCTTATGAAGAGGCATACAGCAAAGGCCTCAATATAATGGACTTGACCGCGTTCACCTTGTGCCAGGAAAACAATTTACCCATAGTCGTATTTGATATGAACAAACCGGGTAATTTGCTTAAATTAATGACTGGGTCGGAGGAGATTGGTACCATTATCGCAAATTAATACCTTGAATCATGGAAGATATTAAATTCTATTTGGAGCATGCTGAAGAGCTAATGGAAAAAACCTTGAATCACACTCACGGGGTTATGTCCAAAATCAGGGCTGGGAAAGCCATGCCCAATATGCTAGATGGTCTCTTGGTGGAATACTATGGAAACCCTACCCCCATTAATCAAGTGGCTACCATTAACTCACAGGACGCCCGAACCCTGGTCATCAAACCCTGGGAAAAGAACATCATCTCCGATATTGAAAAAGCCATAATCAATAGTGATCTGGGCCTAAATCCTCAAAATGACGGAGAATTGGTACGGATCAATATCCCGGCGCTAACTGAGGAGAGACGAGTGGAATTGGTTAAAGTGGCCCGTAGTGAAGCTGAGCACGGCAGGGTCAGTATTCGCAACATCCGCAAAGATGCGAACGATCATCTGAAGAGACTGCTTAAGGAGCACATATCCGAAGATGCGGTAAAAGACGCAGAGGATGAAGTCCAAAAGATGACCAATGATTATATTACCAAGATTGAAGAGATCCTCAAAAAGAAAGAGGAAGACATTATGACTGTTTAAAGATAGAACTGCTGCTGGTCAATATATTGTGCCACACTCATCGGCAGTAAATAACGCAAACTCCTCCCCTCCTTTACACACTTTCTGATATAAGTAGCTGAAATATCCAACAGGGGTGCCTCTACATAATGCACCTTGGGATGGTCCATGAATTGATCGGCGGACTTTCCGGGTCGCGGATAGACCATCAATCCATATTCATCGAGGATCTGCTGGTAATTCTTCCATTGAGGAAACCGCTTCAGGTTGTCGGATCCAATAATTAATTGGAACTGATGATGAGGATTCTTCTCTGCAAGGTAGCTCAAGGTATCGATGGTATAGCTGGGACGCGGCATAGAGAATTCCACGTCACTCACAGCAAATTTATGGTTGTCCTGAATGGCTTTTTCCACCATGGTAAGTCGATCAAACTCATGCAGAAGGGACTTATTTTTTTTGAAGGGATTTTGGGGAGAGACCACGAACCAAATACGGTCCAGGTGCTCCGCCATGGTATTCGCTATGATCAAATGCCCGATGTGTATGGGATTGAATGAACCAAAGAACAACCCTATCTTCATGATTTGGGAGTGGCCGATTGCTGGGTAAACTCCAGGTAAAGTTCCTGAGCCTTGCGGCAGCTTTCCTGAAGATCCTCATTCAAAAGGGTGATATCAAAGTGGTCTTCAAAAGTCATTTCAAAGGCGGCTTTGAACATACGCCTGGAAATACTGTCCTCTGTCTCCGTTCCCCTGCTGCGTAATCTTTGCTCCAATATTTCCATAGAGGGTACCTTTACAAAAACAGCCAGTGCCTTTTCTCCAAAGTACTGTTTTAACTTGAGACCGCCTTTAACATCCACATCGAAGACCACATTATGGCCGGTGTCCCAAATCCTATGGATCTCTGATTTCAAAGTGCCGTAGAAATTGCCCGCATATACCTCCTGCCATTCTACGAAATCTTCTTGGTCGATTTTCTCTTTAAATTCAGCCGGGGTCATGAAATAATAGTCTTCTCCATGTACTTCCTGCCGGCCACGGCGATCGCGGGTGCTGGCGGAAATTGAGAATTCCAAATCGGGATTGTTTTCCACCAGGTTTTTAACTATGGTAGTTTTACCCGAGCCTGATGGAGCCGAGAAGATGAGCGCTTTACCTCCTTGCATAGAAATTATGCTGTAGAACGGATCTTGGAACGGATCTTTTGTATAAGATCATCCGGGACTTGCTTTCGCTTCAGTTTGGTTTGAAGTAGCTTTTTTATGGAGGCTTCCAGGTTATACGTTTCATAACATGGAAGACAAGCATCGATGTGCTTATGGAAAAGCTTTTCTTCCTCCGGCGAGGCTTCACCGTCCATTATTAATTCTAGAAGTTCTAAGCATTTCTCACAGTCATTCTGGCCCGAAAAGCTTTGACGGAGCCAGTCAAGGAGGTTGGTAGCCATTGTTCTTTTATTTATTGTAACCCATTGATTTGGCGTATGCCTGTAATTTTTCTTTTAAAAGATTTCTGGCACGATGCAATCTTGACCTGACAGTCCCAATGGGAATATCCAATATTTTGGCCATTTCCTCATAGGTAAATCCCTCGAGATCACATAATATGATCACCGTCCGAAAGTCAACCGCCAATGCATTCAGAGCACTGGAAACTTCATCACCAATCATGTGTTGAACCGTTTCTACTCTCAGATCTGTAGTCATGGATACATCCACGCTTTCCGAGTTGTAGAAGGCTTCAACCTCTTGGTAGTCCACTTTCGATGGCTGTTTGCTTTTCTTTCGAAAGTCGTTAATGAAGCTGTTTTTCAATATCCGAAACAACCACGCTTTGGCATTAGTTCCTTGTTGAAATGAATTTAAAAACCTATAAGCCTTTAGATAGGTTTCCTGAACTAGGTCCTTGGCGTCGTCTTCGTCAAATGTCAAACGGTAGGCAAAATTATACATAGAACTGATATGCGGCAAAAACTCTTTATCGAAAATCTGCTCCTTCTCAATATCTGTATATTGTTGCTTTGTCTTTTCCTCCGACATAAATGGTAAGGATTTATGGCTTTAATAGCCCACAAAAATTGTTCCGTACCCTTTTATACTAGCATAAAGTTAAAAAGTTGTGTCAAAAGTATAACATTTATCTCACAAGTTATGGGATGGCTCCAGGACTTGTTTATTTCTGGGATTGAGCAGGATCAGAAAAAATACCATTACAGAGCCGAACTCCAGCAATTCCCAATTCTTGCTGGCCGGTATGATAGATATTAACAAAGTTAACACCAGATAACCAGCACTTTGCCACCATTGAGGGATAGGAATATACCAATCATCTAGTTTTTTACCTATCCAGGGTACCTTCCAGTACAGGATTGGCACCAGCACTATGTAAATCATAATGAGGGTAGTCAAGATAAGCCCGAACACCAATTTGTTTATCTTTACCCCGCCCACCGTTAGATTGTGCAGATTGAGTTCTTCCTGAGCATTATTTTCTTTGAAATACTCGGTAGTTTGAAGATCAAATATGCGTTGACCCCAGGAAAGCTCCTCTCCTGCTACGAAAAAAAAAACCAAAATAATCAACCAGGATATCAAAGTAAAGGTCCATTCGGACCCGGCCCGATGCTTTAGCCAGCGTACAAAGGTTAGCACACATCCAGCTAATAATAAGACTACCGTAGCATATTCCACCAAACCATCTTCCCGCATAAACTCGTTCGTGAAGAATTGAGGTTGCTCGAAACCCCAGTACACTCCCATCCCCAGGATTATAGCGAAGGCTACCCACAAGCTTCTTTCCAAACCATTCATATTAGATGCGATCTCTTTTTAAGAAGAACTTTTTGAAATAGTATTTAAGAGGATTGGAGTATTTCTCCATCTTCCAGGGCCTACTGCTGTGCGGCAAATGCCGCACCGGCAATTGTTTTAATAAATAATTCTCAAAGCCCAGGCTACGGGACTTTTTGGAAATATGCACATCGTACCAATCTTTGTCTTCGCGCAGTTCGTTGAAATCAAATGCCTTGAGCAACTTATGGCCCAGCAGGGTACAGCAGAAACTGAGACTGCGGTTGGTTTTAATAACGCCGGGATCGCGCTGCCCGATATGATTGTAAGGAAAATTTATATCTCCGACCTCGTCAACGGTAATTGCGGCCACCATTCCGCTATTAAGATGGCTTTGGTGATGCTTCACCATTTGTGAAAAGGTGTCTCTCTCAACGATCACATCGGATTCAACAATAATCAGATCGGTCTGCCGGTCTTGGGCCATTTGCTGGGCCATGATCAATACGGTCCGGTAGTTAGGTGAGGGAGTATTGACATGGTCTTCCAAGTTTATCAAAGTGTATCCCCACTGCTGCTGGTGTTTTTGCAAATACTCCTCAGTCTGTGCATCACTAAAGTCGTTGAAAACGAAGTAGTCCACCTGCATATCACTGCCACTTATGGCCTCCAAGGTACGCTTAACGGTGTCCAAGGAATTTTTTACCGGTGTAATTACGATGGGGGTCATACTTGAAATTCCAATGTCAATTTCGTTTCTGGGATAGTACCACTAATTCCTGATCCAGACCCAATAGGGACAGCAGTCGCCGGCCCAGACGATTAATGATGAACGATGGCGAATCATGGTTTAATGTGCTCAGGGGATAGTTATTTTGTATTACCGTATATCCGGTAGCGTTTAATACCCGCTCCAGGTTTTGGTAGTTAAAATAAGCATAATGCTCAATTCCCACTCCCTGAATACTGTAAAACTTGTGACGCTCTCTGAGCTTGCGAGCCCTTTTATATTGGGAATTCGGGATTAGGATCAACACCAGACCTTGGTTATTGAGCAATTGATTGCATTGCTGCAAAACCTGAAAGGGGTCAACGAAATGCTCCAGAACATGCTGCATAAAGATCAAATCAAAACGCTGTGATTGGGCGATGAGATCCGGGAGGCTCTGGGTGGTGGCCTCCAGACCCCGCTTTGTGCAGTAGTCTACGGCGAATTCACTAACATCAATCCCCAAGTGCGGTATCCCTTTCTGTTGGGCAGCTTCCAAGGTATTACCCACTGAACACCCGACTTCCAGAAGTCGCTGAATCCGGGGATGGTGGCTAAGAGCCAGGTCTAGCAGCCAGGTTGATTTGGTGATTTTATGGGCTCGGTTGTGCTGGTAATTCTTTGAATCAAAGTACTGTTGATCGTAGGGCTGCTCCAGATCAAATGATTGGGGGTCGCGCCATATAATCCCACAATCCGCACATTGCTGGTATAGCAGCCGCCCATCCTGAGCATAAGGCGCTAGGTGTTTGGGTGAGCACCCCAGATATTCGCTACAAAGTGCCATATGGTTTATACAAATCCCCGGAGCTAGATCCCCATTAAACCGCCTCCATGCTTTTGGGGTTTTAAACCCAGAGGAGAACCCTTTTCAAAGGCCACGATACTGTTATAGAAATGCATGGAAAGAGTGGACTGGCTAAAGCTATCCTCTTTTAGAATTCCCCGCGTATGTTCGACATTGAGCTTGTCAACTAGGTCCTTACACAATTCCATAAAGGAGCCTTGTTTTCGCAGACCGCCACCGAACTCTTCCCAATAGGCGGTATGCAAGTCCTCCACCATATAAACTCCATTCTTGCTTACCAGAGGATATAGAAACTCGAAGGTACTGGTAATATGGTGCATTTGGTGACTGCCATCGTCCAGTACTAAATCCGGGGGGCCGAACTCATCCACTAACTGTGCCAAGAACTTATGGTCGGACTGATCGCCTATTCTTACTGTGATCTGCTCTTCCTCGTACTTTTTACACTTTTCCTTGATATCAATACCCACAATTTTCACACCCGGGCCGAAATACTTCTTCCACATCTGCAAGGAGCCTCCTTTGTAAACCCCTATCTCATAAAACACCAGTGACCTATTTACCCATGGCCCAAAGTGTTTTTCGTATATAGGAAAGTAATGCGGCCACTTGTGGATAATGCGATCACGATTGTTCAAAAAGTCCGACCATAAACTCATAGGGCTAAGGTAGGGTTTTTGAGCATAACCAGTGCGGCCTCATGGATGACCATTCTAATATCGATAGTATTCGGGCTTAAAAGGACCCTTAACCGGTACTCCAATATACTGAGCTTGATCATCGGTAAGGGTTTCCAACTCTACACCGATTTTTGCCAAGTGAAGGCTAGCCACCTTCTCATCCAGGTGTTTGGGCAAGGTGTAAACCTGGTTATCATATTTATCGGCGTATTTCCACAATTCGATCTGAGCCAATACCTGATTGGTAAACGAATTGGACATTACAAAAGAAGGATGTCCGGTGGCGCAGCCTAAATTAACCAGCCGACCTTCGGCCAACAGAATGATCTCTTTTCCATTCAACTCGTACAAGTCAACCTGAGGTTTAATGGTGTCCTTGGAAGCATTGTCATTAAGCCAAGCAACATCGATCTCGTTGTCGAAATGACCGATG
>JAOTYN010000346.1 GCA_029861825.1 Cyclobacteriaceae bacterium | reverse complement strand
ATAGCTTTGTCTTTCATAGCCTGGAAATGACGGTCCACGATAATGTCTTTGTTACCAGTTGCCGTAACCACGATGTCTGCCTCTTTTACGGCGGTATCCATGCGCTTCACCGCATATCCATCCATGGCTGCCTGCAGGGCACAGATGGGATCAATTTCGCAAACAATCACTCTGGCGCCAGCACCTCTTAGAGAAGCTGCGGATCCTTTACCCACATCACCATAGCCAGCCACTACCGCTACTTTACCAGCCATCATCACATCAGTGGCCCGGCGAATAGCATCCACGCAGGATTCTTTACATCCGTATTTGTTATCGAACTTCGACTTGGTAACAGAGTCGTTAACATTAATGGCAGGTAATGGTAAGGATCCGTTAGTTTCCCTGTCTAACAGTCTCAGTACCCCGGTAGTGGTTTCTTCCGAAATACCGTTGATACCATCTACTAGTTCAGGATACTTATCCAACACCATATTGGTCAAGTCTCCACCGTCGTCCAGGATCATGTTAAGCGGTTTGCGGTCTTCTCCGAAAAACAGGGTTTGTTCAATACACCAGTCAAACTCTTCTTCGTTCATCCCTTTCCAGGCGTATACGGGGATGCCTGCGTCGGCAACTGCAGCAGCGGCGTGGTCTTGAGTGCTAAATATATTACATGAAGACCATGTGACCTCAGCTCCTAATTCGATCAATGTTTCAATTAGTACAGCCGTTTGGATCGTCATATGCAAGCATCCGGCAATGCGTGCACCTTTTAAAGGTTTGGAAGCCCCAAACTCTTCGCGAATGGCCATTAATCCGGGCATTTCTGCCTCAGCCAATCGAATTTCCTTGCGGCCCCAATCCGCCAAACCAATATCTTTAACTTTATACTTTACCTGTGTATCGATCATCTTATTTCTTGTTATTAAAAATCTATTTACTGTCAACGTTTTGCAAAATTAGTGCTTTGCCCTCATATGTCAAAGACCCGCCTGCATTATTCAAGGAAGACCACCTCTTTAAAATCGAAGTAAAACTCCTGATTTTCTGTGACGATATGCAACTTGCCTTGTTGGTCAGTTCCCATAATAGTACCAGTAAATACCGTTTTTGTTATCATATTTTCAAAAAGGTGTTTTTCCCCTCTCCAAAGTAAATGGTGTTCATACTGCTGTCCCAATGCTTTATCTGCGCCTTGCTGCAATCGCAGATAGCGATTTTGAAAATGTCTGAGCAGTTTGGTTAACAGTGCGGGCGGGTCATGCTCCTTTCCGGTTTCCAATACCAAACTGGTAGCGTTGTCTATTTGAAATGCACGCTGATTAACATTTAAGCCGATACCCACAATGGTGGACTCCAAACTAGTGGTACGTACGGAATTCTCAATAAGGATACCTGCAATCTTAGAAGGTCCGCAATACACATCATTGGGCCATTTAATAGTTACCTTCTTCAATCCTTGTTCCGTGAGGGTATCCACCAAGGCCAGGGACGTCACCTTGGTTAGTTCGAATTGACAGTAAACAGGCAGGAATTTCGGGGTGAGTATTATGGAAAAGGTAAGATTTTTGAAAGGTTCGGATTCCCAGGAATTACCCCGTTGACCTCGGCCCTTGGTTTGCCGATCGGTGATCACCACCATCCCATCTGTAGCCTTGCCGGCTGACAATAAGTCAGCTGCGACCTCATTTGTAGAGTGACAGGAAGGCAGAATTACCTGATCTTTGCCTATAAATAAAGGTTGGAATGAGTCCTTATGCAACTATTTTTTCGTAGCTTTAATGGCAATTTAGCACAAAGGTGGCAATGTAAAAAGTCTTCGATGAGTTCTGAAGAAGTAAGCAAATTTGTTGTGCAGGGCATGCAGGAGAAAAAGGCTATAGACATTGTTTTGATGGATTTAAGGAGTATTGAGCACGCCATTGCCGACTTTTTCGTGATATGCACCGGCAACTCCGACACACAAATTGACGCTATTTGTGACTCTGTAGAAGAAACCGTTCACAAGCATACCAAAATGAATCCCTGGCACCTGGAAGGCAAACAAAATAAGGAATGGATTTTGCTGGACTATATTGATGTGGTAGCTCATGTTTTCCGCACCGATCGTCGGGCCTTCTACGCCATTGAAGATCTATGGGCAGATGCAAAGGCTACACATCTTGAAACCTTACGCTAGAGATTAAGGTTAAATACCGTAAAGCTAAACATTGACTAATGGCAAATAATTCTAATAAAAAAAATATTATTAAGCCACCACCTAAAAACAACTATCAGGTCTGGATCATTGCCTCGTTGGTCGCTTTAATTGTGGGAATATCCTACTTCACCAACAACACGGAAACTATCAGTATCGATCAGGCTCGCTTCGAGCAGATTGTAATGGATAATGATGTGAAGGAAATAGTGCTGATCAAGAATAAGGAAAAAGTGGAGATCACCCTCAAAGATGAGGCGCTGGAGAATGCAAAATACAAAAGCGATCTGGAGAGTAAGCGTCCATGGGGTGGTTTGGGCGGACCTCATTATAGTTTTGACGTACTGTCAATAGATATATTCAAGGAAGATTTTGATGATTTGAAAGCCCGTCTGCCCCAGGATCAACAGGACAACCTGACCTATACGGCAGAAGTACGTAACGATCCCTGGGGTTTCTTTTGGACCTGGGGATTCTTAATTCTAATTTTATTGGGTTTCTGGTTCTTAATGCGTCGTATGACCGGCGGAGGAGGACCGGGCGGACAGATATTCAACATCGGGAAGTCGCGAGCAGCGCTTTTCGATGCAGAAAACCGGGTAAAGATCACCTTTAAAGATGCAGCGGGATTGGAGGAGGCCAAAGAAGAGGTTAAGGAAATTGTAGATTTCTTGAAAAGCCCGGCCAAGTTCACCAAGCTAGGGGGGAAAATTCCCAAAGGAGCGTTATTAGTAGGCCCTCCCGGTACTGGTAAGACGCTTTTGGCAAAAGCCGTGGCTGGGGAGGCTGAAGTACCCTTCTTCTCTTTGTCCGGGTCGGATTTTGTTGAGATGTTTGTAGGAGTAGGAGCCGCCAGAGTACGCGACCTGTTCAAGCAGGCTAAAGAAAAAGCGCCATGTATTATCTTCATTGATGAAATTGATGCTATAGGTAGATCCAGAGGCCGGGGACAGGTTCCCGGGTCGAACGATGAAAGGGAAAACACGCTCAATAGCTTACTGGTAGAAATGGATGGATTTGCCACCGACAGTGGGGTGATCATCCTGGCTGCCACCAACCGTCCGGATGTATTGGATCACGCACTATTGCGACCGGGTCGTTTCGACAGACAAATAAGTATTGATAAACCGGATATTGTGGGCCGTGAGGCTATTTTTCTGGTGCACCTTAAACCTCTCAAGCTCGCGGATGAAGTGGATCCCAAGAAGCTGGCGGCGCAAACGCCTGGTTTTGCAGGAGCAGAAATCGCCAATGTTTGTAACGAGGCAGCGCTAATTGCCGCCCGTCGTGACAAGGAGGCTGTGGGCATGAAGGATTTTCAGGATGCTATTGACCGGGTTATCGGCGGTTTAGAAAAGAAAAGCAAAATCATTTCTCCGGAAGAGAAACGCATTGTGGCTTATCATGAAGCAGGCCATGCAGTGGCCGGGTGGTATCTGGAGCATGCGGATCCCTTGGTGAAAGTAAGTATAGTACCCAGGGGGATAGCGGCCTTGGGTTACGCGCAATATCTGCCCAAAGAGCAATTCCTATACCAGACCGAGCAGCTTTTGGATGAAATGTGCATGACCTTGGGAGGACGGGCTGCTGAGGAGATCGTCTTTAGCAAAATTTCCACGGGAGCACTAAGCGATCTAGAGCGGGTTACTAAGATGGCCTACAGCATTGTTACGGTTTATGGAATGAATGACAAAATAGGGAATGTATCCTTCTACGATTCCAAACAACCAGAATACAGCTTTAATAAACCTTATTCTGAAGCTACTGCGGAAACCATTGACGAAGAGGTGCGCAAGATCATATCCAAAAGTTTCGAGAGGGCCAAGTCCTTGCTGAAGGAGAAAAAAGAACAACTGGAGATAGTAGCCCAAGAGCTATTGGAAAAGGAGATCATTTTCCAAAGTGATTTGGAACGACTGATTGGCAAAAGGCCCTTCGAGCGACAAACTACCTATCAAGCTTTCACCAATGGCCAAAGCTCAGATCCCAAATCAGAGAGTCAACCCGATGAAAGCGCAGAAGAGAAATTGGATCCAGGGCCCGAGGTAACAGATCCTGAAAAGCCCGAAGATCTTCAAAAAGGTCTTGATTGATGATGGATTAAAATATTTAACTATTTTCGAGGATCAGGTTGGCACCTGATCCTTTTTATTTCAGTAAATGATCAAGGATCTACAATTACCACCACAGCAAAAGTTCTACTTTGCCTCGGACTTTCATCTAGGAGAGCCTGATTACCAGACCACCCGAATTCGCGAGGGAAAGGTGATCTCCTGGCTGGATCAGTGTAAACACGATGCCGCCGGCATCTTTCTGCTTGGCGATATCTTTGATTTTTGGTTCGAATATCGTCACGTGATCCCAAAAGGGTATACCCGACTGTTAGGCAAGTTGGCGGAGATCTCGGATTCCGGAATACCAATTTATTTCTTTACCGGCAATCACGATATGTGGCTCTTTGACTATATGCCCAAGGAACTTAATATTACAGTTTTCAAACAGCCTCAATCCATTACGGTGAACGGTCAGCGTCTGATGATTGGTCATGGGGATGGCCTAGGTCCCGGAGAAAAGTCTTATAAGTTACTGAAATTGTTTTTCT
>JAOTYN010000478.1 GCA_029861825.1 Cyclobacteriaceae bacterium | reverse complement strand
CCACCGCTCCGACCATTTCGGCACCTGGGTTTTCCGTACCGACGATTATGGTCAAAGCTGGTCACTGATCACCAAAGGGCTAGGGGATAATGAAGTGGTTCGCGTGATCCGTCAAGATCCCAAGAACCCCAATCTTCTGTTTCTGGGGACTGAAACGGGAGTTTGGTGGAGCTTAAGCGGTGGCCTCCAGTGGCACCGGCTGATGCCCAACCTCCCCACAGTATCCGTTTATGATCTTAAGATCCATCCCCGGGACGGTGACTTGATTGCCGGCACACATGGTCGCAGTATCTGGATAATGGACGATATTACTCCCTGGCAACAAATGAATGACCAAATCCTAAAAAGCCCAGGGCATTTATTCGATCAAAGAACCGCCACTATTTGGGAGAATGTAAGCAGGGGAGGACAAAGGGGGCATTTTTGGTTTGCCGGTGAGAATCCCAAGACTATTGAGAACACTACCAGTAAACCTCGTGCAGGATTTATCAGTAAAGCTGCGGTATCCTATTTCTTAGGCAGCGATGTGAAATCTGCCCAATTGATCATTAGCGATTTCAATGGTGAGCACCAGCATGTAGTGGATGTTCCTTTACAGCCTGGGATTCAACGCTACTATTGGAATTTGGAATTCGACACGGAAATGTACACTGAAGAGCAATATAATCACGTAGACCAATTGTTTGCCGATCTGGTGCAACGGTATAATTACAACTCATTGAAACGCCTATACAAAGCATTAAAAGAAGCCAAAACCCCGGCGGAACAGCGCAAAGCCGCTCAGCCTCTAACTACTGGATACCTGAATCTGGAGTTAGGAGAAGAATATCTGATGCCCAAGGCCGTAATAGGGACCTACAAACTAACTTTAAAAGTTGACGGTCAAGAATATACCAATACCCTGACCATCAGAGAGGACCCCTTGTTGAAAGAATAGTGAATTTAATCTGAGTAGCGTGCAACATTTTCCAGGCAGTCCCTGTCTATTATAAGAAAGACCATACATGCACCTATCTACTACTCTTACCCTCTTACTAGTTCTATGCCTGAGTGTTAGGGCTCAAACTACGCTGTCCCCAGAGCAATGGCAACAGGATCTCAAGTTCTTGCAGCATACTGTGCACCAGGACTATCCCTTCCTTTTTAAAAAGACCACAGCTGAAGACTTTGATCGCCAGATTGATGAATTGCACCAGGCGATTCCCAATTTGCAGGACCACCAGATTAGGGTGGGCTTTGCTAAGGTCGTGTCATCTTTCCAGTACGGACACACTTCATTATGGCTGGGGGCCAAAGATCACGGATTTCATCAGATGCCCTTTAACCTGTATCAATTCAGTGATGGAATTTATGTTCAAGGTGTGCATAAGAAATACCCTAATGCCTTGGCTGCGAAAGTGTTAAAGGTAGAGGATAAACCCGTAGATGAGGTGTTGAAGGCTATAAGACCAGTAGTGCCAGCTGAAAATGACCAGTTTTTTAAAGCTCATGGATATGGGTATTTGGGTTCACCGGAAGTGCTGCATGCCCAAGGGGTTACCGCGTCATTGAAAACCACGGTGACGCTGACGCTGGAGAAGAACGGGAAAACCTTCGACCAGATATTCGAACATATGGATTTGGAAGAAAATCCACTAACCTATAGTATGTTGTTGGAGAAGGATCCCTGGATAGAGGCGCGAGATACCAATGAAACCCCATTATGGCTAAAACATTTGGACCGTGTTTATTACTACGAGTACTTACCCCAGCAGAAGGCGGTATATGTACGGCACAGTCGTATTCGGAACGAAGAAAATGAAAGTATTGAAGACTTTTACGGAAAGGTCTTTGAATTCATTGAGAACAATGAAGTCGAGCGTTTGATACTGGACTACCGTTTAAACGGTGGAGGCAACAACTATCTCAATAAGCCCATCATTACCGGCATCCTGGGTTGTGACAAGATCAATCAATCGGGCAAACTGTTTGTGATCCTGGGTCGTAGAACCTACTCTGCTTGTCAAAACCTGGTCAACGAGATCGATAATTATACGCAGGCCATATTTGTGGGCGAGCCTACCGCGGAGAATATCAATTTCTATGGTGACAATCGCAAAGTGGAACTTCCTCATAGCAAGATGGTGGTGCGTCTATCTTTCGCCTGGTGGCAAGACAAACCCCAATGGGAAAACGCCCCCTGGTTAGCTCCGGATATAGCAGTGGATATGTCTTTTACAGATTATCGCACCAACCATGATCCTGTTTTACAAGCCGTTTGGGAGTATGATCCCGCCTCTCCCATACACGATCCCATTACCTATTTCACTTCATTATACGATACCGGAAGGCAACAGGAAATCCTGCCGGAAGCAAAGAAAATGGTAAACGATCCGCGCTACCGCTACTATCCCTTCGAGAATCAGTTCAATCAGATTGGCTACAAATTGCTGGGAGGTCAACAATTTGAACCGGCGTTGTTCGTGTTCCAATTGAATGCGGAATTGTTCCCGGAATCGGCCAACGTCTGGGACAGTCTGGCAGAGGGGCTTTGGAAATCCGGACAGATCGACAAGGCCAAGGCCTTATATCACAAAGTTATTGATATGGACCCAGAAGGGTCACTGGGGCAAAATGCCAAAGAGATGTTGCTGCAAATCAAAGACTCCCACTAACTCTTTGGAATTTTGGCCTTTAAGCCTCTGAGTCTTTGAGCACCAAGATAGGGATCTTAGCATGAAGAACCAGTTTTTTAGTGATGCTCTTATGGAAGAGTTTGTCCAATAGGCTGCGTTTCACCTTTAAAAGCACCAGTATATCAATCGGTTGATTAGCAACATAATCATCAAGGACTTGGGCTACATTTTCACCAGCCAGTGGATGACATTCATATTGGATACCCTCCAGTAAACTTTCAAATGCCTTCTGGTCGAACAATTCTCCATTGTCCACAACTTGTACTACCTCCAAAAGGGAGCTAGTGTGATAACCGCAAAAAGCTTTCAGGACGTCGGTATCAATACGCTCCGGGAGATTTTCAGTATCACCGGCCAACAGCAACTTTCCAGTAAATGAAAAACGGCCGTCAGGTGGAATTACCAGCACAGGACAATTAACATTGGAAATTACCAAGGAGGCATTGCTGCCAATTAATTTTTCTAAGGCACCGGTTTCTCCAATAGTACCCATTACAATCAATTGTCCGGATTCTTTCAATTGCGAATTCAAGGCTCCCACCAAGCTGGCATGTACTGACTTATATTGAATATCCAGTAGTTGCTCATACCCTTTTTCCTCAATCTTTTTTCGCAGG
>JAOTYN010000477.1 GCA_029861825.1 Cyclobacteriaceae bacterium | reverse complement strand
CTTGAGTAAAATAAGGTAGGGGAACAGCAAAAAATATGAGTGAGAGCGGCAGCAAAGCCCTAATACTTGCTCTACCCATAATTGCTATCAACAAAGAGCCGATCGAAACAAGATATGCCTGATAGAGTAACGTAAGAATCTGAGTGACATGGGCTATTAACAACAGGCTAACTGCCAGTACAAAACAGCTAAAGCCAATCCATGATTGGGCATGCCGATCTCTCCGTAAGTTTTCTCTCTCCTGGTAGAGAAAATATCCGATTACGAGCAACATGATAAAGCCGTGACTGTAGGCTTCATCGTTATACCAGCGACTGGATAGAAGAATTAGGCCATCCCAGGCAATAACAGTCAAAATTGCCAAAGGGATGAAACCGACAATTATGAATTTTCGGGATAGCGTATAATTTGGCTCAACAGCACTCATTGACTCGTTCAATTCCATTTAGCTACTGAGTGCCGATAATTTTGTTCCACAATAAAGATGCCGCAAACTTATGCCCTTTTGCATTCCAATGAGCATCTACTGTGTAATACATCTCTGGATTTTCGTTCCTTCCGGAAATAATTATTGGCTGAATATCGTAGGTACGAAAAAAATCTTGAAGCGCAGTATTATTTTCAGGATGTAAATCAACTAGTAAGACTATTACATCCCAATTTTTTTCCTCAAGCAGCTTCATGACATCTTCTACGATTTTAAGCTGCAGATTCTGAGCAAAGCGCCTACTCTTCTCATCTAAACCTACGTGGACAGGATAGTTATTTTGGACTGGCGAATTTTGCCAGTGCGGAATATCTCTGAATGAATGAACGACCTGCCGTGAAAATCCGACAATATACGAATCTGATAGGCCTGGAAGGCTTTCAATCAATCCCTGCAGTCGTCTTAGCCTATCGATTGGCGGTATAGGCAGTTTAATCAGATACTCATTGTCCCCAATCGTATAAAATTTCTCTCCGACATTGTCGGATAGATCATTACCGTAAAACTGTAAAATCACTTGACGAGGATCAATCCTATCGGCGTTTTGTTTTAACCAGTTCAGCCACCAACCGTTACCACTGTTCCCCAAACCGGCATTGATTACGGTTGCTACATCTCCTCGAAGACGCATTTTTCTGCGTATTAAAGCGGGAAATTCTTCACCGTCATTCACCCCGTAACCCAGTGTAAACGAGTCTCCGAGAAAGAGCACTGACTCTTCACCTACGTCTTCGATCTCGGGTCCTCGAAAACCTAGTGAATTTGTTGTTAACGACATTGTGAATTCGGGAGTAACTCTAACTGCAGAAAAATTTTTCTTTAGCGCTTTACCAAGTGCTTCATCATAAATTGAGAAGGCTGGGCCGACGTCCCGTACATTTACAAATAATCGCAATATTGCTTCGCAAATTAAGATACTAACAATAAGGCTTGCTACAATTAAAACAATGTTTTTAGATTGTGAAGTCATGCGCAGGAGTATATGTGATTCTATGACCTTCTTGCCACTATGCTCGTCAAGCATATCCAACCAAAACTGACAACAGGAATCTGCTGTGGCGGTCCATTTCTGTGGGCATATTCTGTGTTAATCCAGGGTTCGTGTGGCTGACAATTGGATTCCTCCTCAACGAATTGACGAAAGGATAGTGTGTTATCGAAACCTTCCAATCAGCATCGCGATACAGGCGCATATTCCGGTTAATCATCTTTTTCATTTGAAAATCAGTTCGATCCACCACTCTAACGCAGGTCCGATTTTCGATGTCACGCTCACCAAGGTTTTGAAACGAGAAACTGGCCGAGGTAAACGTTATGAACTTGAATTCAACTCGATCGTGGGTGTAATACTCATCATATCAACGCATTTCTACCAGTTTTGAAAGGCACTGTGTCACAAAAATGTTGCCGGGACTTAAAACTTTCATATATTTTGGCAGAAGTTCCTGGTCGTGAAGATTCAATAGATAACTCCGAATATTGCATAAATTGTTTACAGGCTTAAATCCCGGTCGCGAGATGAAAGGCAAATACTATGTCGGTCGAATACCCACGAATAATTACCGTGACAACGACTATTGCCGCCATTGACAGGGCTCTTTGCCACAATGAATTTGTGGAAACGGGAAGTCTCGTGAAAAGTTTAGCTGCCGATTTCTGTTATTATTATCGATACTCTCGAAATATCCTATCTTTTCCTATAATAGAAGGCTGAAATTCTGGATAAGATCTGACGACGAAACCCGGATTGAATCCCTACTACGGATTTTATGGAAAGGACAGGATAATCCGATTCGCGTAACAGATTGTGTACTCGCCACGAAAATGTTTGGCGTATGCTGTTTCAATCAGATTTAAACGTACATACTGGCAGGGCCCAGGTAACAAAACCTATCTGCAAAATTGATTACTGAACTATAGGAATTATCGAATGATTACTGCACTTGACCATATTGCTATAGCCGTACCGGACCTGGAAAATAGTATTAAGCGCTTTATGGATGATTTTGATCTTGATTACGAAGGTTCTGAAGAAGTAGCGGATGCCAAAACAATAACTGCCTTTTTCCCCGTTCCCGCCACCAGTATCGAACTGGTCCACCCGCTCAATGATGAAGGTCCAATTGCAGGGTTTTTAGAGAAGAAAGGTGGGGGCCTGCATCATCTCTGTTTTCGCTCGGATGATATCGAAGCTGATATCGGACGACTGAAGGCCAAAGGCTACCAGTTTCTGTCCGATGCGCCGTACCCCGGTGCACACAACTCCAGGGTGATTTTCATCCACCCGAAATCCTGTGACGGCGTGCTGATCGAGTTAAATCAGCCTGGTGACGATCACTGACCCGTATGCAATTACGCAGAATTCGATCAGTCCAACAGATCTCGAAATTTCAAGCTTTGGTAATAGGAAAGGCCCATGTCACAAGATAAATACAAACCCAGGCAAGCCACCCTGGACGAGTGGACTGAACTGGCAACTGCACAGATGAAAGGGCTGACGCCGGAGGAGATGGTCTGGCAAACGCCTGAAGGCATCGACTTGAAGTGCCTGTATACAGCAGAAGACATTAGCGATCTGGAATACACCAATACAATGCCCGGCATTGCTCCGTATATACGCGGGCCACAGGCCACCATGTATGCCGGTCGACCCTGGACCATTCGCCAGTACGCCGGGTTTTCCACCGCAGAGGAATCTAACGATTTCTACCGAAAAGCGCTGGCCGCCGGCGGACAAGGTGTATCGGTCGCTTTCGATCTTGCAACCCACCGCGGCTATGACTCCGACCACCCCCGGGTCGCCGGTGATGTC
>JAOTYN010000476.1 GCA_029861825.1 Cyclobacteriaceae bacterium | reverse complement strand
TTTCCAGACAGGAGTAGTATCTATGATGGCATCCAAAGGTTCCGGTGGAGGCTCGGAGGTATCACCGCTCCATGCTGCTCCCAGTTCCAGGGCGAAACGCCTTTCCGCCTCACTGCGGGCAAACACACATACTTGGCTGTGGGGATATTTATGGGCGGCCATTTTTAATACTAAATGAGCCGACGCCCCAAACCCCGTCAATCCCAGACATTGGCCATCCTGTAATCCCGCCAGACGCAGCGACCGATAACCAATGGCTCCGGCGCATAGTAAAGGGGCGGCTTGTACATCACTTAACTGAGGTGGTATTTTATAGGCATATTCTTGGGGCACTGTCATATACTCCGCATAACCGCCAAAGGCATCTCGGCCGGTGGCCTTAAACCGATCGCACAAATTTTCCTGACCACTGTTACAGAATTCACAAGAGCCACAAGCCGAAAAGATCCAGGCCACCCCTACACGGTCACCAATTTTCAATAAAGACACCTGATCCCCGATTTCTTCAACCCTTCCTACTACTTGATGTCCAGGTACCATCGGAAATACTGGCGGCGGAGTACGTCCCTCGATCTCATCAAGCTCCGTATGACATACTCCGCATACGCTCACTTTTATGAGTATTTCCTGAGATCCTGGTTCCGGAATGGGGAGATCCATAGGGAGCAAAGGAGTTGATTGGGGATTAAGCAATGTTATCCCCTCTATAACCATAGCTTTCATTGGAATTCACTGTTCCTTAGGTGGCCAATAAGCGCTTCAATCTTTCTATTTCGATCACTTTTTTGGTAATCGTAAAAATATCGCTTTTCAACACCATGAAGTCTTGCTCAAAATCGGCAATACGGTCCTCCAGTGTACTGTGTTCTTCTCTGAACGCCTGTTCATCGTGACTAAAGGAGTTCTCGATCAGGTCCACCAGATGACCCATGTGTTTATTGGTAGTCTCCAGGAGATATTGATTTACCTCCTCTATCTTTATCAATCTTTGGGACAAATGGGTAAGGGTGTCCATTTTCTCATCTGCCACTAGCCATATGAAATACTTATTGACAACGTCGTTCAAGAATCTTATTTCATCTTTATAAAAGCTGAGCTCTGAGAGCCACTTCTCACTTAGGACATGCAATTGCTGCCAGCCAGCGGAATGCATGTAGTCACTTTTAGGTCTGATCCTGGTTTCCATACTAATTAACATTAAGATTACGCAAGCTTTACAATTACGGAAAGCATGATCCCCTGCCCAATGATAATGGTGCTATGCTGGGGATGATCTTTGTCAAACTGTCTTAAGTAGTAGATCCAGGGGCGGGGATATTTTGAAAGTCCATAGCTTCCCGTGTATCCAGTACGAAGTCTTTTACTGCCATGATCAAGGCATTACGTGATGAATACAGCTCCCTGTTCACATTCAATATGGTTGAAATCTCTACCTGCCTGAATTTCTTTTTGGAAAGGTCCTGATAGATCTTGTGCAGCAGGTGTTGATAGATATTTTGATTCACCTGCAGCAACTGCACCAGATCCTCGAAGCGTGTAGGTGAGTCAGGGTCCTTCATGATGCCTTTTAAAGTTTCGTAAAACGTCCAGCCGCTTTCTCGGAATCCCAGGAAAAGTTCATGAATTACCCTGTCGGTGGTACTGCTTATATCCAATAGATCCTCATGCACGTCCTTGGCCCCTTTGGTGGCATGCAAAAAATGTCTGGTGCTGTTGATCAACTGATTCAGGCGGTCCGCTTCTTCCTGTTCCAGCTTTTGTTGTTGCAGCTGGGTGTAGAATTCGAACATCTCTCCTTCCAACTGTTTGATGGCCCGGTACTGGTCCTTGAATGTGGGTTGACCGAATTCCTGTACCTCTTCAAAATTAGCACGCATCATGTTCATGACCTTTTTAAATAGATATTCGATCTCCATGCTGAGGGCTTTGATCCCCGCGTCCGGCACTTCCGGGGTCAACAAATGGATGTGTTGAGCTTCTCTTATGGAAGGATCTTTGAACTGACGTTCCAGATAATTCGACAACAGGGTAATAAAGGGATAGAACAGTAAAATCCCCAGAGCATTAAAGGTACTGTGTATCAGCACCAGGGCAAACAACGGGTCTTCTATGTCTAACATTTGGGTGAGCCGCAACAACCAGGATAATCCCAGAAATGCCAGGACATCAGTGACCAGATTAAAGAGGAAATGAGCCATGGCCACTCGTTTTTTAGCAGGCACTCCAGCCATGCCCCCCAAGATCACGGTTACGGTAGTGCCTAGGTCGGCCCCAATAATCATTGCGGCTGCGGACTCTAAAGGAATAATGTCACTGTGCAAAGCGCTCAAGGTAATCACCATGGAAGCGGAACTGGATTGAATGATGGCCGTCAGGATCAACCCAATCAGCAAGAATACGATAGGAGGATAGTCCATGTAGGGGGTAAAATCAAACTGTTCGGCTAGTTGAGATACACTGGTCTTCATAAAATCCAGCCCTAGAAATAACAGCCCCAGGCCTAGCAACGCCTTACCCACAGCAGGCCATTGATGTTTGGAATTCATCATTATAATGATGAGGCTGCCAATGCCGATTAACGGAAAAGCCAGAGCTTCAATATCAATCTTAAAACCAACCATAGCCACCAGCCAACCGGTGGCCGTGGTACCCAGGTTCGAGCCCATCACAATAGCAATGGCATGGCGCATAGGAATTACACCCGCTCCTACAAAGGCCAATACTACCAGAGAGACCACGGAACTACTCTGCAGTATGGCAGTTATACCTGCTCCCGACAAAATGCCTTTGATCTTATTCTGACTGTGACGCAGCAGGAAAAGCTTAAAACGACGACCGGCCAGTAAGCGAATGGCCTCCTCCATTAAATGCATGCCAAAGAGAAAAATCCCTAAGCCGGCGATAAATTTCCATGCATCGAAAAATTCCATAACAAATCATATTAATTACCATAGGGCTCCACCATGATGATGATCAAGTAACTGGGTGAGGGATGTCATTTTACTGGCAAACACAATCTTTGGGAGCGTATTTTCAAGCGCAGTGTCACTGGCACATTGATCATCATAGCCAGGAACCAATGCTGGCGTATTTGGAAGGCTAGAGAGAATTGTATAATTATCTTCCATAATTTTACACATCTTAAATGGTTGAAATTCGTTAGGAACAGTACTTTGGTTAGTTATAATTGGCGGATTAGTTTGCTAATATCTCTTAAAAAGAAGACCTTAGACTTGAATTAACTAACAATAATGGGTTCATACGCCCCAAAATGCAGGTTTTTCGAAAAATAACGACCATTTGCCTGGCACTTTTG
>JAOTYN010000475.1 GCA_029861825.1 Cyclobacteriaceae bacterium | reverse complement strand
GAAAATCCCATACATCCCATTATTAACTATCCTGAAGAAAGCACTACGCAGCAGTTATCTCTATACAATGGGGAACCCATTCCCAACGATACCAGTCTGTTGTTAATACTGGGCGTGAAGTTCTACAGATACGACAACCTCAAATATGTTGATCTGGCCAATAAGAGCTCTATGCAAATATTGAAGGTGATCTGATCGGCCCGCTACCAATGAATTACAGCCCCGTCTTTTGGACGGGGTTTTTTTATTATTAGGCTATTTTGATCGCTCAAATAACCATTGTTCCGCCTAAATAAATTATCATCTCAATGTCGTTCTAATGACATAGCTTTGCATATTATTACAAGTTAACCGCACAATATGTCCTTACGCCAATCGATCATTGTCGCCGTACTAGTACTCTTAGGTATGGTGGTAGCTGGGGGGTTCTTTGCTTCATTAAAGAAGAAGGATCAAACCGTAGGTATCAAAGCACCTCCCAAGTATGTTCAAACTGCACCTGTTGCTTATAGCACTATCTCTACCAACATCACCACTTTCGGCAGAGTGGAGTCGTCGCAACCTATCGAACTTATAGCGGAGGTTTCAGGACGTATCTTGCCCGGTCGCGTGCCACTCAAGGAAAGCCAGGACTTCAAAAAAGGAAGTTTATTGTATCGTATCGACGATGCCGAATCACGGCTGGATCTAAAGTCGGAGAAAAGTAATTTTCTTAGGGACTTGGCGACCATTCTACCTGACTTAAAGATCGATTTCCCGGAAACCTATGCCAAATGGGATGCTTACTTCCAGTCCATCGATATTGATAAGGTTTTGCCAGAGCTTCCCGAATATCAATCGGAAAAGGAAAAGACTTTCTTGGCCACCAAGAATATCTTCAGCACCTACTTCAGTATCAAACGATCGGAGACAAGCCTTAATAAACACTTGGTTTACGCACCCTTTCGCGGGAGTTATACCGAGGTGGCTTTGGAGTCTGGAGCTTATGTAAATCCCGGCAATAGAATAGCCCGCATCGTGCGCAGGGGTAAACTTGAGCTTAAGATCCCTATTGAGACTTCAGAGATCAAATGGGTACAGGAAGGTAACCAAGTCAATGTTTCTACAGAAGACGGATTAATGTCCTGGGAGGGCCGCATCAAACGGGTAGGAGAAGTGGTTAATCAGACTACCCAATCTATCGACGTGATCATCGATATTTTGCCCAATGAGAATACGGTTTATGACGGCTTGTACCTTAAGGCCGAAATACCTGGGATCGAAATACCTGAGGCCATTGAAATGGACCGGGCGGCTTTCTATAACGGATCTCAGGTATATGTGGTTGAACAAGATAGCTTATTAAAGGTTAAAGAGGTTACCGTACACCGCTTGAACAGTAAAACGGTGGTATTTAGCGGTCTTGAATCCGGTGCCATGCTGGTAACGGAACCGTTGGTCAATGCCTACAATAATATGTTTGTTACCACCAAACGGCCCGAAGAAGAGACCGAAAACGCAGATTCACAACAAGCGGAATTAGCAGATTAAATCATGGAAAACTCTCTTAAGAAATTAGTGGCACTGTTTGTTAAGTATAAGATCCTGGCAAACATACTTATTGCGATTACGGTCATCTTCGGGCTTATTAGCCTTTTAAATACTAACCTGTCCTTCTTCCCTGAAAGCAAACCACGCAACATCAGTATTCAGGTGACTTATCCCGGGGCTTCTCCCCAGGAAATGGAAGAAGGGGTAACCTTAAAGGTGGAAGAGGCCATACACAATATTGTGGGTATTGATGAGATCATATCCACCTCCTCCGAAAATTTTGCCACTATCAATATCGTCACCCTCAAAGGATATGATATTGACGAGATCTATACTGAAATAAAAAATGCTGTGGATCGCATTAATTCTTTTCCACAGGGGGCGGAAAGGCCCATAATTTTTAAGCAGAAACCACAAACCACTGCCCAGTGGTTGGGTTTAACCGGAGATGTTGATCTCTTCACGCTTAAAAGGATGGCAGAAGATGTGGAAGACGATTTACTGGCATCGGGTTTGATATCACAGGTTACTATTGTGGGCTTTCCGGAGTTGGAAATAAGTATTAACGTCAGTGAAGCCAACCTGGTACGCTATGGACTCACCTTCGATGACGTATCCCAGGCGGTGCGCAACACGAATCGGGATATTTCTGCCGGCCTTATAAAAACAGAGAGCGAGGAGGTATTGATCCGTTCCCGTGCCAAGCAAACCGAAGCCCAAAGTATTGGAGAGATCATTATCCGCTCCAATCCTGATGGCAGCAATTTGCGGGTCAGGGATGTAGCTGAGGTTAAAGAACAATTTGCAGAAGTCCCCAACCGCTGGACTTTAAATGGGGAGCAAGCGGTATTTATTCGAGTGGATAAATTAGCGGAAGAGGACCTTTTAGCTATATCGAAGTTCGTAGTTAACTACCAGCAAGATTTCAATTCCAGACAATCGGCTGTTAAACTGGATGTGACCTATGATTTTATGGACATGTTATGGCAGCGATTGACCATGTTATTTTGGAATGGTGGAGCAGGATTGCTTTTAGTACTGATTTCTTTGGGATTGTTCTTGAGTTTGAGACTTTCTGCATGGGTGGCATGGGGCATCCCCTCATCTTTTTTGGGTATGTTCATATTCGGAAGCTTTATAGGGATCACCATCAATATGATCTCACTATTCGGTATGATCCTGGTAGTAGGCATCCTGGTGGACGACGGTATCGTAATTGCCGAGAATATTTACAGTCACTTCGAGAAGGGTAAGAATCCCTATCAGGCGGCGGTCGACGGCACCGTGGAAGTAATGCCAGCAGTGTTTGTATCCGTAACCACCACCATTGTGGCATTCACTCCGCTGCTGCTGCTGGAAGGTGGTTTTGAGTTTCTTTTTGATATGGCTGTGGTGGTGATTGCCAGCTTGGCGTTCAGTCTCATCGAGGCATTTCTGGTGTTGCCAGCACATTTAGGATCGCCTCATGTACTGCGATCCAAGAAAAAGGCAAATGCCGTGCGTAAATTCATGGACAAATGGATCAGCTTTGTTCGGGATAAGGTCTACGGCCGGGCCTTGCAGTTCACTATGCGTTACCGTTTAATTTCACTGGCTTTCTTGATGGGTCTCTTTCCCGTGATCTTTGGACTAGTGGCAGGCGGTGTAATAAAATCTACTTTTTTCCCCAATATCCCTTTTTCAGGGTTTAGCGTGGATATTGTTATGAAATCCGGAACTCCGGAGCAGAAGACGGAAAACTATCTAAAAAGATTTGAAAGTCAAATCTGGGAGTTGAACCAAGAGCTGAAGGAAAAA
>JAOTYN010000474.1 GCA_029861825.1 Cyclobacteriaceae bacterium | reverse complement strand
CGTCTGCAAACAACCAAGAGCAGGTGGTCACCATTATTGCTGACAGGAGCAGCAGTCTCTTTTTCATGCTGTTAAAGTTTTTTTTAGTTAAGATTCAATTATCGGGCGGAATATCGAAAAAATTGGCAATAAATAATAGTTTTCATTGCAAAATCAATGATCTGGCCTGCTACAAGGATCGGGTTGGGAAATTACAGAGCTCCTTCCTGGATATGGTCCACTACCCCAGGGTCCAATAACGTGGAGGTATCCCCAAGATTCTCGGTATCACCTGAGGCGATTTTGCGCAGGATACGACGCATTATTTTACCTGAACGGGTTTTGGGCAGGCCGGGCACGAACTGGATCTTGTCGGGCTTGGCTATAGGTCCAATGGTACCTGAAACCAATTTTAAAATCTCCGATCTCAGGACATCTTCATCGCCTAAAGCCCCTTTACCGATTACATAAGCGTAGATGGCATTCCCTTTTATATCGTGGGGAAATCCCACCACTGCGGTTTCCACTACCTTGTCGTGCTCGTCAATGGCGCTTTCAATTTCAGCAGTACCTAAATTATGACCGGATACGATGATCACATCATCAACCCGTCCGGTAATGCGATAATATCCGTCTTCATCCCTCTTGCACCCGTCACCGGTAAAATAATAACCCGGGTAGGCAGAAAAATAAGTGTCTTTGAACCTTTGGTGATCTCCATAGATAGTGCGGGCGATAGAGGGCCAGGGGAATTTAATGCATAAGCGGCCCTCTACATTATTTCCCTGAAGTTCCTCACCTTTCTCATTCAGTAAAGCCAGTTGTACTCCTGGCATTGGCAAGGTGGCATAAGCCGGTTTTAGAGGGGTGATACCGGCAATAGGCGAGATCATAAAGCCTCCGGTTTCCGTTTGCCACCAGGTATCGATTATGGGGCACTGATTTTTCCCTATGTTGGTATTATACCAATTCCAAGCCTCTTCATTGATAGGTTCACCCACAGTCCCTAATACTTTCAATGAACTCAAATCATGCTTTTCTACAAAACTGAGGTCCGCTTTTTCCAAGGCCCGTATGGCGGTGGGGGCAGTGTAAAATGAATTAACCTTATGCTTGGCCACCACTTCCCAGAACCTTCCCATGTCCGGATATGAGGGTACGCCCTCAAACATAACGGTGGTGGCTCCCACCGCCAGGGGCCCGTACACAATGTAGGAATGACCCGTAATCCATCCGATATCGGCTGTGCACCAGTAAATATCCCCTTCCTGGTACTGGAAAGCGGTTTTGAAGGTGTAAGCGGTATAGATCATGTATCCCCCGCAACTGTGTACCATACCTTTGGGTTTACCGGTGGAACCTGATGTATAGAGAATAAACAGCATGTCCTCCGCATCCATGATGGTGGGTTCACAACTGTCCTCAACCTCTGCCATCTCATGATGCCACCATACATCCCGTCCATCCTGCATTTTCACGTTTTCCTTGGTACGCTGCAGCACGATAACCTTATCAACAGTACAGTGCTCTAATGCTTGATCTACAATTGATTTTAAGTTTAAGGTTTTAGGCCCTCTGAAGGAACCATCACTGGTAAGCACCAATTTGCATTGTGCATCATTGATACGATCTGCCAGTGCGCTGGAGGAAAAACCCGCGAATACCACTGAATGCACGGCTCCTACCCGGGCACAAGCCAGTACCGCAACCGCCAGCTCCGGTACCATAGGCATGTATATGCATACCCGATCCCCTTTATTCACTCCGTTCTTTTTCAGCACATTGGCCAGTCGGCACACCTGTTGATGCAGCTGCCGATAGGTGATGTGTAAGGCTTGCTCTTGAGGATCATTGGGTTCCCATATAATGGCCGTCTGCTCGCCTCTAGTGTCCAAATGCCGGTCCAGACAGTTTTCCGTGATATTCAATTGGGCACCTGAAAACCAGGTTACTTCAGGCTTATTAAAATCCCATTCCAGCACCTTGTCAGCCGGTTTGTGCCACTTAAAAGATGCCGCGATATTGCTCCAAAACTCTTCCGGTGAATCTATACTGGTCTGGTAGGCTTTTTTATAGTCCTCGAATGATCTGATCTCCATGGTTGACGTGTTAAGGTTAGACCTTGAATTTATAAATTTTAGTATTTATGCCAAAGGTTAGGGCTTTCTGATGTCATTCACCAAAGACCTGATATGCTCAGGAGGTGCAGCAGTGAACTTAGCAACCACCAGGGCCACTATAAAGTTTATCAGCATGGCAATGGTGCCGAAACCTTCCGGGCTCACACCAAACCACCAGTCATCAGGGTCGCCGCCTCCAAAAAACCCAAATTTGAACTTCAGAATGTAGAACAACATAACCAGCAACCCCACAATCATGCCGCTGATGGCCCCTTCTTTATTCATGCGGTGGTAAAAGATCCCCAGGATAATGGCCGGAAAGAAAGAGGCAGCGGCCAAACCGAAGGCCAGGGCCACGACAGCTGCTACGAAGTCGGGAGGATTAATACCAAAATAACCAGCTACCACAACTGCAACGGCCGCTGCGATACGTGCCGCTAATAGCTCACCTTTCTCGCTGATATTGGGGTTGAGCTGCTTTTTTATAAGGTCATGCGATACCGCCGAGGAAATAACCAATAATAAGCCGGCAGCAGTACTTAGGGCAGCCGCTAATCCACCAGCAGCCACTAGTGCCACCACCCAAGAGGGTAAATTGGCAATCTCAGGATTGGCCAATACCATGATATCCCGGTCGATGGTAAGTTCATTAACAGAGGGGTCTGCTACATATTGGATCTTGCCGTCAGCATTTTTGTCTTCATAAGCAATCAATCCAGTGGACTCCCATTTGCTGAACCATTCCGGTACTTCGCTATATTCTTGCTCACTAACCGTTTCGATCAAGTTGGTGCGTGCGAATGCTGCCAAAGCAGGAGCGGTAGTATAGAGAATCGCAATAAACAGTAAAGCATACCCCGCAGAAATTCTGGCATCTTTTACTCTGGGAACCGTGAAAAACCGCACGATCACATGTGGCAATCCGGCAGTACCGACCATCAAAGCTGCCGTAATAAAAAACACATCCTGTACAGACTTACTGCCGTCGGTATACGCGGCAAAACCCAGAGCTTCGTGCAAACTGTCCAGCTTGTCCAGCAAGTACATATTAGGATCAGAAGCCAAGTGCGATCCAAAGCCTATTTGCGGCAAGACCTGGCCAGTCATCTGGATGGAGATATAAAAGACCGGTACCAAAAAGGCAAAGATCAAGATACAGTACTGGGCCACTTGGGTATAGGTAATACCTTTCATGCCCCCCAAAACCGCATAGAAAAACACGATACCCATTC
>JAOTYN010000473.1 GCA_029861825.1 Cyclobacteriaceae bacterium | reverse complement strand
AAACTTCATCTGGAGGATACCGTAGTGCTCCCTCAGCAGGTGCCCTTTACCCTTTGGAAATCTACATAGTGGTGGGTAAGGTACAGGATTTGATTCCAGGTGTCTACAAATACCATCCTCAGCGCCATGGGATCACCCTGGAAATGGAAGGTGATAAGCGAAGGCCTGTGGCCAGAGCGGCGGTCATGCAAAGCTGGATGGCGGAGGCACCGCTGATGATGGTGATCACCGCAGTTTATTCCAGAACCACAATAAAGTACGGTCCACGAGGCAAAAGATACGTGCACATGGAAGTGGGTCATGCTGCCCAAAACGTTTACCTGCAGTCAGTCTCATTGGATCTGGGGACAGTGATGGTAGGAGCCTTTGGGGATACTGTTGTAAAGAACATCCTTTCTTTAAAAAAATCTGAAGAACCACTGGCTATTATGCCGGTTGGTATTAAAAAATAATTACCAATGAGGATCCCAAACAAATTCTAGGAACGAATTATGGACTTTATGGGAAAGATATCACCAACAACAATTTACTTATTGCTCATTGTGCATTGTTAATGTGAATTGTTAATTTACCCCCATGAGCCATAAAGCCGGTTTCGTAAGCATCGTAGGCAAACCCAATGCCGGTAAATCCACCCTAATGAATGCACTGGTGGGGGAACGGCTGTCCATTATAACCCGGAAGGCACAGACCACTCGGCATCGCATCATGGGCATTATCAGCGGCCAAGATTTTCAGATCGTGTATTCCGATACTCCCGGCATTATCAAGCCCCAGTATAAGTTGCAGGAAAGTATGATGCGTTTTGTACAGTCTTCCCTGGTGGACGCCGACGTGATCCTGTGGATCGTAGAACTGGGGGAAAAAATGGATCTAGAACTGGATATCCTGCAAAAGATCAGTCAGGCCCGAACTCCCGTGCTATTGATTCTCAACAAAATGGATCTGGCTCAGGGTACCCAGCTGGCAGACAAGTTGCAATATTGGGAGCAACAGACCCTGGGCACCTCAGTAGCCCGCATCATTCCTATCTCCGCCCTGCAAGGTATTAATATTGATCAGGTGATGGACGGGATATTAGAAAACTTACCCCAGCACCCGGCGTACTTCCCCAAAGACAGCCTCACGGACAAGCCCGAACGTTTCTTTGCCGCAGAGATCATAAGAGAAAAAATCTTCGAGAACTATAAAAAGGAGGTTCCCTATTCCTGCGAGGTGGTGATCACAGAGTTTAAGGAGGAGGAGGATATTATACGCATGCGCGCGGAGATCTATGTGGAACGAAAAAGCCAAAAAGGGATCATAATAGGCAAACAAGGAACGGCTTTAAAAAAAGTAGGTACCGAAGCCCGCAAGGACATGGAACAGTTCTTTCAAAAGAAAGTATTCCTGGAGCAGTTTGTGAAAGTAGAGCCAGATTGGAGAAAGAAAGGGCAGAAGTTAAAGCGGTTCGGATATTGAAAAATGTAAAATTCTATTCACACACCCATCGGCTTTAAGTTGCATTCAAACAGCCTATTGGCTAATTTACATTATGTCCCGCACCCGTCAACTGGCCGCCATAATGTTCACCGACATGGTAGGTTACACCTCCTTGATGGGCAGTGATGAAGAACTCGCCTTACGCTTGCTTCGTTCCAATCAACAACTACACCGGCAGTGGATAGGAAAATTCCACGGCAAATGGCTCAAGGAAATGGGCGACGGTATCCTGGCCAGTTTCCCTACTGTCTCAGATGCCGTTTATTGTGCCGCAATGCTGATGGAAGCCGTGGAACAAGTTGAGGGATTAGACCTTCGCATCGGTATTCACTTAGGAGAAGTAGTCGTGGATGGCCAGGAGATTTACGGAGATGGAGTTAACATCGCCTCCCGACTGGAAACTGTCACACCTCCTGGATGCATCTACATTTCAGAATCGGTGCGCAAGAACATCCTAAATAAAAAAGGTCTTGAGACTACACTGATCGGGGATGTAAACCTGAAGAACGTAAAAGAGCCCGTGCGGATTTTTTTGGTATCGGCAACTGATCCTCAGTTGATAAATGAAATGTCAGGCAAACCCCGGCGGCTTTTTGGTAAGAGAAACACAGTTTTGATCTTAATAGGTGTGGCCCTATTAGCCCTGCTTATTTCCTGGAAATTCTTTAATTTTTCCAGGGCGGACCATTCGCAAGCCTCCGTTGAGAAAGCACTGGCTGTGCTGCCTTTCAAATTGATCGGCAGCGATGAAGAAGGTAGATTCTTTGCGGAGGGCATGATGCGGGTGATCATCAACAATCTTTCCAGCATTGAAGACCTGCAAGTGAGATCCAGTACTTCGGTAGAGCGGTATGAAAACTCCACCGAATCCATAGGCGAGATCGCCAACTCCTTACGGGTCAACTATATAATCGAAGGCAGTGCACAAAAATACCGCGAGGATATCAGGATCATGGTGCAGTTGATCGACCCCCTGATCGACGATCAAATCTGGGAAAAAACCTATGATCGCAAGTGGGACGACATTTTTCAGGTTCAAACAGAAATATCCAACGACATCGCCAAGGAACTGGGAGTGGTGATCTCAGGTAATGCCAAGGCTCCCTACCAGCAACCGTCCACCCGTAATGAAAAAGCCTGGGAGCATTTTCTCAAAGGTCAATACTACCAATATCAATATTGGAAATTCCGAGAAGAGATAAATGTCGACTTAGCCCTGGATTTTTATCGAAAAGCGCTGGAGGAAGATCCAAACTTCACCGAGGCCATGGTCTATTTTACTCAAGCTTTGCAGAATAAGCATTGGGTAGATCTCCAGGAAAATGCCGCTTTGCGCGACTCCATACATACCCTTTATCAGAGAGCTATTGCCCTGAACCCCAGGCTTGATATCACCTATCAATTTGCAGGGTTCTTTTCATTATTCAATTTGAGGGATACCCTGGAAGCTTACAGAAATTTCACCAAAGCAGTCGTTTTAAATCCGGACCGGCAAAGTAACTACGGGGCTTTAGGCACCTATTACCTGCGCTGTGCATGGGATGGATCCAAAGGACACTTGTACGACAGTGCATTATTCACGTTTAAAACAGCCTTGGAAAAAGAGCCGGATTTTTCCCAGATGTGGATCTATCAAGGAATTGCTGAATCCTACCTGAGCTTGGGCGCACTTACCATGACACAAAATGTGCTACAGAAGGCGCTGACTCTGGAACCAGACAGGTTGGACCTGCTGGCTATTTTATTTCACACCTACATGCTATTAAAGCAGTACGACAAAATGCATGAAATTGTCCAGCGAAGCCTGAAAATACGGGGGTACAACAAAGGATTGGAAGACCAGGGCAAGGTT
>JAOTYN010000068.1 GCA_029861825.1 Cyclobacteriaceae bacterium | reverse complement strand
CGGGATCATAATGGGATTCCTGCTGGGTCAAAAAATCGTATCGCCGGTAACAGTACCACCAGAACATTTGTAAGTCTTTCGTTTAGGCTCGGCCCATTTCTAAACAATTCCCATGGACTACTGGTTATGTAGATGATTCAACATATTAATATGATGTTATTCCTAACTACTCTCATGATCACCACCTTTATGAATACCCTGATGCTTGTTGATTTTGATAAGAATCCAAACGTCACAAATTGGTATGTAGTTGACGATGTAGTAATGGGCGGTCGCTCATCCAGTAGTTTTAGGGTAAGTTCACAAGTTTATGGAGTTTTTGAAGGGAAAGTGTCTTTAGAGAATAATGGTGGGTTCTCTTCGGTACGATACAAGATGGGTAAAACCGACCTTATCTCATTTGACAAATTGGTAATCCGCCTGAAAGGAGACGGCAAACGCTATCAATTCAGGATCAAAGCAAGATCCAGTGATTACTACTCCTACATTTTCTACATTTCCACAAATGGTGAATGGCAAACCGTAGAGATTCTTCTAAAGGACATGTATCCATCGTACAGAGGCCGTAAATTAGATATACCTAATTTTTCAGGCGAATCGATAGAAGAGCTGGCTTTTCTGATATCCAATAAGAGGGCTGAAAGCTTCAAATTGTTAATTGATAAGATTGAGCTTAATTAATAGCCAATTAATACATCCAGCTTCACTCAAAAGAGGTAGTGATCAAATCTACATCGCCAATCTTTAGTCTCTAATCTCTAATCTTCAATCACTCACCGGGTCATGTGTCCAAGGCAGGGGGCATTACCAGGTACAGCGAACACTATCAAGCAAATTTTTAGTGTAGTCTCAACTAGCGCCACTCTCAATGTGTAACTTACAAATGGGTGGGTGGTGGGGCTCCCCGGTGAAAACGGCAAATAACTAAAACAGGCCTTATCCCCGTAAAGCGAAGCGGACCATCTCCCGTCTGCTGTCCCGTCAATCCTTGGAAAGAAGCTCCGGAACTAGTCCTGGGATTTCTTGAAGAGGGGCCCCTCGGCTCCAGCCGTCTCTCGTTCACATTGCCTGCTGTAGGCGTCTACCGGGTACGGTCTTCATCCGTCCATTCCACAATCTCGTCCACGCTTCTTACAGCCACATAGTGGTAGTTGGGCCGGGCCTGCTCATAGATCTCCATAGCCATTTCTTTCCCATCAGTGCTAGCCACTAAAGCCTTGTACAAAGGTACCAGGAATTTACGCCGACCCACACGGATCAAGAACTCCTCCAGAGGGGCATAAGCGGGTTGATATTGGGACTTGATAGCTTGTAAATACCACGCTGACTGGAGCTCAGCATTTCGACTGGATGTGAAATTAAATTTTTGATCCAGTTGGGCCAGGCTCACAGTATCAATATCGGCTGGCAGGTTTTTTAAGAAATGCAGCCATTCATGGGTGCTCCAATTATCGGTATTGCTCAACTGGCCTTCAGTCAGCCAATTGCTGAGAGATTGTTCCACCTCCGAAAATCGAGCTGATTGCGGAGCTATCAATGACTCCGGTAAGCCTTCACTGTATACCCATAGATAGATGTCGTCCGGATATATGTTAATGTGGTTCCGTTCAATCAAGTTCCGTAGCATATAATCCAGGAACTGTTCCGTTGTCATGCTGCGAAAAGCGTGTTTCTCAAAGTATTCTTTAATGAAGGAATCCCAAATTTCCCTCCCTACCCGCCCTTCTAACCAGCGCAAAAAATAGTACCCTTTATCATAAGCAATGGCGGTAACACCGTCATCGGGATTACGTCCTTTAAGATCAAGCTTTAGGTGAGTATCCTGGGCCTGATCCTTCTGGATCATTTCCTCAACTTCCTGTTTCAGATCCTGTAAGGAAAGCAATGCCAGCATTTCGGAGTAATCACGGCCGTAAAGAGCTTCCATAATACGGTATTCGAAATAGACGGTGAAACCTTCGTTAAGCCAAAAGTCTTCCCAGGTTGCATTAGTAACCAAATTACCCGACCAGCTATGGGCCAGTTCATGAGCCACCAGAGAAGTTAAGGAGCGATCGCCCGCCAGTATGGTGGGTGTGGCAAAGGTCAAACGGGGGTTTTCCATACCTCCGAATGGAAAACTTGCAGGTAATACCAGAATATCATACCGCCCCCAGCCGTAATTGCCATAAAGCTCCTCAGCGGCAGTTATCATGGATTCTAATTCTGCAAATTCATATGCTACAGCGGGTAACAAGCCGGGCTCCGCGTAAACACCCGAACGCCCTCCCAGTTGCTGAAATTGAAGCTCTCCTACAGCTAGGGCCATCAAATAGGCAGGGATGGGTTGCTCCATTTTAAAGCTGTAAATACCCTGAGGATCCAGTTTCTGAGGATTTTCAGCACTCATTAAAGCCATCAACCCGGGAGGTACTTCCACTCGGGCTTCGTAGGTAAAGCGAATACCCGGTGAATCCTGTAAAGGGATCCAGCTTCGAGCTAGAATGGCTTGTGATTGGGTAAAGAGAAAGGGAGCGGTCTTACTATCGGTCTGTTGTGGCTCCAGCCATTGTAAAGCCTCGGCAAGGGAGTCCGTGTAATAGTAAATGTTCACCCATTCGGATTCTTTTTGTAAGGAGATGGTAAGTGGGCTACCTAAAATGGCATCAGTTCGGCCAAGTTGAAATGAGGTTTCAGATTCTGAGGTCTCTCCCAGGGTGACCCTTTCAATGTGCAGATTCTTAGTATCCAGCACAATGGCCTCTGCTGTAGGGTCCCGTAGTATTTGTATAGAGGCTTTTGCCTGTATACGATTACTGTCAAAATCGACTTTGGCATCCCACACCAAGTGCTTCATGATGGCTTGTTCGGGACGAGCATAACTGTGGATGTCTTTTACCGGTGTGGTCATTAGATTTTCATCATTAGGAGTACCGGGGGGGCTGGAGACTTCCTTTTTTCCAGTTTCACAGCTTAGATAAAATAAAGTGATCCCTATTAGCAGCCACTTCAATTTAAACATATGAATGCATCTAATTTCCTATGAATTTAAGAAATTAACTACAAGGAGAAGATCTATTTGGCAAGCTCCTTCAGGATCACCCGGGATTTCTTCAGGGATTCATATTGGTTTTCATCACAGCGGACCAGCAAGCTACTGGGGTACATAGCTAAAATCAGACAACCTGTATCGCAAACAATACGGGTATCTTCAGTGTTTTCGGTGGTAACAATGAAATCCTTCATTACTTTTTTCATTAACCTAGCATTTTACGGTATTTTACTGCTGCTGGCGGGCTTCTCGAAAGAAGGTTGCACCCCGTGGATGCCAACAGTCAAAGACCGACTTCAACCATTGAGCGGAAGTCGGGGGAATATAGGATATCACCATATTTGGTGCTCCTATTAAAGTAACTGTTTATGTAACTATAGTTGGAAAGTAACCCCTGAAAAAATAAAATTTAAATCATGTTATATTGCATCTCTTCTAAAGAGCCCTATTTTGGGTGCACCATTGTGTTTCTCAATTTTTTGTACAATTTTTAGTTGGCGTCGGGTTACCAAATCAATATTAATTAATTAACGGTGAGTTTAGCAAAAGAAAGACACATAATCGAGCTTATCAAATCAGGTGATACCACGGTATTATCGAGGATTTATGAAGATCATAGAGAAGAGTTTTTCTTATGGCTGACTAAATACTTCAACTGTACTTCTGATGAGGCTAAAGATGTTTATCAAAACGCCATTTTAGTGTTTTACGAGAATATCATCAGTGGAAAATTAAATGAAATGACCAGTACTGTTAAGACCTACTTATTTGCTGTAGGTAAGTATAAAATGATGGAGCACAAAAAGCAGTCATACAAATTCGCCGGGGATGAAAAAATTCCCAATCTTACTAAGGAAGAAGCCTCCCTGGAGGAATTGAACCAAAAAGAGGAAGATTTGCTAATGGTTGAAAAGTGCTTGCATTTATTGGGAGACCCTTGCCGGAGGATACTGGAGTTGTATTACTATCAAAGAATGTCCATGGCAGAGATTACCTCCAATTTGGATTACAAAAATGTAGACACGACGAAGAATTTGAAATACAAGTGCATCAAACGCCTTAAAAAGCTGTTTGAAGAAGAAATGAATAGAAAATAGTGCAAATGATGATACAAGAGAAAGATATTGATTTGATTGAAAAGTACCTGGAAGGAGACTTACAGGGCACGGAATCCGAAGCCTTCCATAGGAGGGTACAGGAGGATGCGGAATTTAAACTTATTCTGGAGGAGATGGAAACCATGGTTTCCGGCATCCGCTATACAGGCCGTAAAAAGATCCGATTGGATCTGCATAAACTGGAAGAGTCTCTTCCTTCGCTTCGTCAGGAGCGTGAAACCAAGGTTGTGGCCATGCGTAGATTCCGAATCTGGGCTGCTGCGGCTTCCGTTCTTTTGGTGGCAGTTACCGCAATTTGGTTGTTTACTGGCCGTCAATTAAGCGACGACCAACTTTTCACAGCTTACTATCAGCCCTACCAGAACGTTGAAAGCCCTACTACCAGGGGTGAAACCAATCAGGATGTTCGTAAAAACGCTTATATGGCCTACGATCAGGAGCGATTTGAAGAAGCAGTGAATCTATTTGGATCCATACCTGCTGAAGAAAGCCAGCCCGTCGATGATTTCTACGAAGCTCTAAGTCACCTGTCTCTGGATCAAGGAGCTGAGGCTGCAGCGTTGCTTGCCGAATTTATTGATAATGGAGGTGATATCATGAAGGAAAGAGCCAGCTGGTATTTGGCTTTGGCCCATTTAAATCAGGGTAAAATCGACCAATGCAAAGAAGTTTTGCGTATTATAGTAGAAGAACAAACATACAACCACCCAAAAGCTTCGAGCCTCCTCGAGCAATTAGACTAAGAATTTATTCACTAAAACCCTTTAACCATGTCTGAAGGCCACATTAAAGACCCTCAAATGAATGATTATAAGGATTTTGGATACTTAGTTTGGGACCAATGTAGTGAAGACGGACCCGACAAGGATCTAAAATGCCGTACCCTGATTTATTTAAAAGATGATGAGTCGAAGAATTATACCACCGACACCCCGGTGACTTTCGATGTAATACAACGTAGCATTAACAAATGCCGGGTCGATGTTGCGATTAATGTTCGTGAAGATCCCCGGAGGATCCGTAACCATCCGGTAATCAAAAAACTAAACAAAGCCGCGGAGCGGGCGCTTGATCGCTATCTTGATGAATGTTGAGATTTTCTCTTCCGCGACCTATATCCCATAATAAGCACTAATACCACTGCCAGTACCCCCAGAGCAATCAGGGGTGTACTGGTTTTCTTTGTTTGCGGCCATTGACTTTGGCCGATGGAAACCAAAGCAGCCCAACTTGTGGGATGCGCAGTTATTTCATCCTGTGATTCCAAAAATTCCAGCTTGGCCTGATGTAGCGCCTGGTTACTGTTCATTCCTTGTTGCAGGGCTTGATAAAATCCCGAAAAAATCAGGGCGCTTTGAATATCGTCTGTTTTCCATAAGCTCATAATGACGGATGGACATCCTGCATAGGTAAAGGCCCGGGCCATGCTGTAGATCCCCTCTCCTTGTAGCTGTTTTCCTATTCCGGTTTCACAGGCGCTCAACACTGCAAGATCGGCATTCAATTCCATTCCATACAGTTCATACACGTTGAGGACCCCATCTTCAGAAAGAGAATCAGTACTGTTGAAGATCAGTTTGGAGTTTAAAATGCTTTCCGAATCGCCCTCGCCGTGAACGGCCAAATGCAAAATGTTATAGTCAGGGGCGTACTGCTTGAAGTTTTCCTCAGTGGCCTTTTCCCCTTCAAAGGTTTTGGCTTTCATCAAATCTGCAATGGTCTCAACTTCTTTGGAACTCCCGATGAGACTAGCATGGCTCAATGCTAAAACCGAAGGCTTTTCTGTAGTTACAGAAACATTTTGGAACAGCAAATTAGAGCTATAAGCGTATTGGATTTGATACTTTTTAATCAGGTATTCCAGTGCACTGTAGTCGACCTTTTCAAGGGGCCGACGAGCGGTAATTAAAGATTCAATAGGTATCACGGCTAGCGGTCCGTCCGGAACAATAATAAGTCTGTCAATGGTATCCGAAACCAAAGTCGGTGCCAAGAGTGCATCATATAAATAATGTGCTGAGCTTATATACTGTTCGAAGTAGTCTATCTTTTCCTGCAATCCATTTTGCGGAGATAACGCCGTGCGATATTGCTGGAGATTTTGATTCAGCTCTGGGGTATTTGGGATCTTAGTAAAGACCACAGTATCCTTAGCTACACCCAGGGCGTAAATGGCTGAGTCACCCCAATAATATTCCAGTAACATGGTACCGGCTGACTCCAAGCTGGACTGAATGCTGCTTAGATTCCTTGAAATACTGTCATATTGGATTTGATAGTACTGCGGGAAATGCCGACCCATTTGTTCTTTTAAGCGCTCGATTTGACGATTGGCTTCCAGGATCTTAATGTTTAGTGCCTCCACCGTCTGAGGGTCATCTGCGGATTGGTCCAATTCCTGCTGATACTCAGCCATGGAGGTCATCAATTGATTTTCCATGTCCATAATACTATCCGGAACTCCAATTTTATTCTGCAAACGTGCTTTGATCAGGGCTTCGAATAATAACACGTACTTATCTTTTTCTATGAACTTAAAAGCTTGATTCAGATAATTAACGTCTTTGGTTTGATTATGTAGAATATAGCTGGCATCAATGGCTCGTTCGAAATCAGCTTGGTAGTAATTCGTCAAGTAGAGCTTGCTCTCATCGTGAATCCGGGAACTTCGATACTTATCATTCAAATAATCGGCAAACTGGTAAAGCTGTAAAGCTTGTCTTAAATCACTTAACTGGTGGTCTCTTTCGTAGCGCCTTACTAATACTTTGGCAGTATTTACAATCGCGGGAAAGGTAAACTCCGAATTAGGAATGGCGTCTGTGGCGGAGAACTGATAGTTTACGGGGTCTTTAAAATTTGGGATCAATAACCGGAGCGTTTTTGTACTGTACTCCAGACTCTGGTCTAAGCTGTCAAATGTTTCATACATATCGCCTATGTCATTGTACACCTCGGCAATTTGGTTCACCTGGTTGGCGGGATTTTTGAATCGCATCATCAGGCACTTATCATAATAGTATTTGGCAGAGTCAAGATTACCCAGTGCTGTATGATTCCAGCCTAGATTGAGAAAACTGTCGGAAATATCTTGAGCCCCCGCCCGTTGTTTGAGATTTAAGGCCTTATGCAAATAATGATTTGCGGAATCATATCCCTCCATGTTTTTGAATACCGCACCCAAATTATTGTAGTACACACTTATATCGTTTATAGAACCTCCTCGGGATTCCAGCAGTCCGATGGCCTTGCGATAATAACCTAGCGATTCCTGGAAGTGCTGTTGCTGCTTGGATAGGGTAGCTTGATCGTGCTTTATATTCGCCAATAAATTATAGCAGTAACTCTGGTTGGGCCAATAATTTCCACCTAAATTCTCAGCTATTCTCAGGGCATTGACCCCGAATAGCTCCGCACGTTTGAAATCGTCTATAACCCTGGACAAGGACGACAAAGCATAATAACTCACCATTAGATCAAAATGCGTATTTGAATACACCTTCTCTCGAATACCCAATGCTTTTAGATAATATTCTTCTGCCTGGGGTAAGTTATCTAATGAGTAGCGATAAAGATCGCCAAGCCGATGGTAATTGTGGGCTTTCATAATCAAGATGTCCTCACTATCCTGGGCTTCGAAGATTTCAACCGCGCGTTGATATTGTTGCAGGGCACTATCAATAAGGTTCGAATTGGCTAAAAAAAGACCTTCGTTGAACAAATATTCGGCCCGACTGGGATGCAGGGGATCCAAGTGTTCTTCCACTATGTTTCGGGTGTTTCCTAAACGCTTACCGGCTTCAGTGAGTTGCCCTTGAGCCAGTAAATTAAAAGTAATCATATTGTAGCAATGTGTCAGCAGTTCCCAGTTCTCTTCCTGCAGAAAATAATCCGCCGCCTGCTGGTAGTATATGCTGGCAGTATCCAGAGATTGTGACCATTGAAACGAATCAGCCTGTACTAGACGGGGATCATTCCAATAGCTTTTGCCGGTTTGAATAGCGGCAGGGGATCTGTTCTTATGCTGCGGGTCACAGGACCACAAAAAACAACAAAGCCACAGTACGCATACTATGGCCTGAGTAGTAGTGCTGGCTAAGGTAAGCTTCATAATTGGACAAGCCCAGAGGGAAGATACCAATTATTATTTGCTTACTCAATAGCAGAGGATCGACCAATGAAAGATTCATTGTCTTCCGACCTACAATCTACAATCTAAAAGTTCCAGGTCAGCCCCACCTCGGCTTTTATGCCACTGGAAGAAGTAACATCCACTATGCCGTCGGGAATTTTGTGAAACACATTGCTATATCGAATACCTAGATATGCACCTAGTTCTGAGAAGAGTTTTTGATTATACCCGATCATAGCGCTGATCGCAGGGGCTTCGGCAGCCATGGAATAGCCTCCGGTTACTTGTACAAACAAGGGCAGCGCTTCAGAGAATTTTACGGTTACCGTACCCGCGATATTGTCAATTAAGTCATCATCACATTCAATATCCTGATCTTCCTCTTCCATGTCATCGCCGTCTTCGTCTTCGTCTTCATCGTCGTCGGCAAAGAAGCTGACAAAATTCCCTTCTTGATCCAGGTAACCACTATTACAGTTGCCCAATGTGCCCAGGGCACTGATCCCGATGGTAATATTGCCGTTAAGCTTGTAGGAAATTCCCAAATGGCCCAGAGAGAATGATCCGGAATTACTTTCAAGATTAAACTCAGAAGGGTTTAAGTCCCAGGCGGGACTGCCAAGAGAGCCAGCAAATTGTAGATTGTTCAGAATTTTTTCTATCCTGCTTAATTCGGATAGCAACTCCGGCGATACCGGATCTTGAGCATAACTGGTGGTGGCTGTAATGATCACCAAAAACAGGCCGGTAAACACGTTTTTCATGGTAAGGGGTGTTAGGTTAGACATAGGCGGGAGTATTCTGTCCCGCAAGACAGTTTTTAGCCCCAACGCGCAAAATTCTTGGAGGGTGGGTTCAAGTAGGAATGACATTACCTCCTAAGGTTAGTAGCCATCCGGAGTCAGTGAGTGCTAAGGAAGCACTAAGTTCAATATGTCGAAGTGTTGAGAACGGAAAGCCCCCCATTTTGAGTGCCAATCCGCGTATCACCGAGTCCTGTGTCATCCGTACAGCGTCGTCCTTCTAGGGTTATTATACTCCCAGAAAAAGTCCATCATCTCGTAGCTCAATCTTATACACCGTCAGCGCTTTGGTTCTGTTCTGGCATTCCTGGCCGTGTACCAAATTAAAGCGGTAACCATGCCAGGGGCAGATGATCTCATTCAAATAGTTGGTGCTCCCCTTACTTAAGGACTCACTTAGATGAGGGCAAACATCGGATACTGCATGGAATCCCCGGTCGGTATGGGCGATACATATTCTTCTTTCTCCTATACGCACTAATTGCAATTTTCCTTGAGGAATTCTATCATTTGCTTCCTGTGGTGACTTGAAAACCCTATACCATTTAAGCTGTGGCATGAATTCTTGGAATTGTACAATTATTTCCGAAGTAATATATTGATTTACCCAGATAAATTTCTAAAATTGATTTCTTAAAATCCCGGTGTTTCATGAAAATCATTATACCAGGTTTGGTAGTGTTTGCTTTGTGGAGTACGTTGTGTGTAAGGTGGTATGTTTGTGGGGTAAAGGAACTCTGTGATCAGAACCCCACATCAAACAACGAACTGGTGCCCGAACCTGAAGACATTGAGGTGGACTCTACTCCTGCTGTGGAGAGCTTTCCGGGAGCCCCGTTAAGTTTTGAATGGTCGAACTGGGAGCCTCAATTGGGTAATGACTTTTCTCAATACCAGGATTCCATTCAGCAGATCTTTAGTGCCGAACCAAGTGCGGAGGTGGAGATAACGGGTTTGTACGATCCACAGGAATTGAATAATTCAAATCTTGATAATCTGGGTCTGGCTCGCGCTCAAGCCGTTAAAGATCTCCTACTGGCTTCGGGTATAAAAAGAAGTATCACTATTAGCTCCCAAATCGAGGACCTAAGCTCCGGAATTGGTGAAAAGATCACAAAAGGAGTAATATATAAACTGCTGCCGGGCATGCCGGCTAATGCTTTTGTAGTAGTACAAAAAGGAACGAAATTAACGATACACTACCCATCCGACACCCATGCGGTTCAATCCGACAAAAGAGTGATGTCGGCCATTAACAGATTGGCCCAACAAGCAACCAAGCAAAACAGATCGATCTTAGTTGTGGGCCATACCGATAATCAAGGAGAATCCAGGGAGAATAAAATTTTGGGATTGGTGCGGGCCACGGAAATAAAAGATATTCTTATGGAGTCCGGTATGTCCGAATCCAAGGTTTTGGCGGAGTCGGAGGGAGAGGATGCGCCTATTGCTAGCAACCTTAACCCCCAAGGCCGTCATTTAAATAGGAGAGTGGAACTTGAAATTATTTAACATGAAAATAATTTTACTAAAGCCATTTATAAGTGCCCCTGTGGATATTATATTAATGCTGCTGGGAGCTTTTATCATTGGATTTGTGATGGCTTGGTTGCTTCGCAATGCGCGCATAAAAGCCATGCAAGAAGCAGGGTTGAAACTGAAAAAGAAGGTGCGCAACTTATTGGAACTGCAAGAGAACATGGAGATTGAGCACATGAAGGTTGAGGAGAAATTGCAGGGCTGCCAAAAAAGAGTATCAAATATGGTTCTTAAGGACGACTTGGTAGAATCACAGGCTGCCCTAAGGGCTGAAAAGGAAAGGAGCATGACCGCGCGCAGTTCACTAACGGAGATCGAGAACGCTCATGAGGCATTGAAAAAAGAGTTAGAGATTAAGATCAGCCAAATGATCAGCCAGGAAGAGGCTACCAGGTTGCAGGCAGAGGCCAACCGGCTTAAGGTGTTCAACGCCTCCCTTCAGGAGGAATTAACGCAGTTGAAAGGAAATTATGAAATCCCTCCTTCTACAATCTCTGATGAAAGGATCATGGAAGAAAATGCTTTAGAGGAAGGATTGGAGATCCACCATCCTGAAAGTGATCTTGCAGAGGTAGCCGAAAAGGCAGAGTCGCATGTGGAAGCCGCTCACGAAAAAGCTTATAGATTTTTACAGGAAGCGGGAATCAAAACTGCCCAATCCGGCGCCAAGGACGATTTGAAATTAATCAGCGGTGTGGGCCCTTTCATCGAAGAAAAGCTGAACAATATAGGCATATACACCTTCGAACAGATCGCCTCATTGTCTGTGGAACAAACGGAGAAGATCACCGAGGCCATTGAGTTTTTTCCCGGTCGCATACAGCGCGATGACTGGGTGGGACAGGCCCGGCGCCTGTTGTGATCAATCCACAGCCTGTAGCAGGTCAGCGATCAGATCCCTGGGATCCTCAATCCCTACGGAAAGACGGATTAAATGCTCAGAGATGCCCGCCTTTTCTCTTTCTGAAGCAGTCATCTTGGCATGTGAAGTCATACTGGGAATAGTTACGGTAGTTTCAACTCCTCCCAGACTTACCGCGGTCTTTATAAGCTTTAGTTTTTGGCAATAGTCCTGGCCAGTTATGGAACTGTCCTTTAGATTAAAGGACAGCATTCCTCCAAAACCTTTCATCTGGCCTTTGGCCAAATGGTGACCGGGATGACTTTCCAGACCAGGGTAGTAAACGGCATCTATGGCTGTACTTTTAGATAAAGCTTGGGCAACCTTTAAGGCATTCTGGTTTTGGCGTTCTACTCGCAGCGCCAAGGTCTTGAGGCTGCGTTCTATTTGATAGCAGGTAAAGGCATCAAGACTACCGCCCCAGTTTACCGCTATTTTTTGCATGGCATCTCTAATCTCGGGATGCGTAATAACCGCTCCGAAGCACAGGTCACTGTGGCCTCCCAGGTATTTGGTACCACTGTGGATTACCACATCTACGCCCATGGTCAAAGGGTTTTGATTGATGGGTGAAGCAAAAGTGTTATCGATCACCGATGTGATACCCTTGTCCCTAGACAGCTCCGCCATTCCGGCGATATCTAAAATATTCAATAAGGGGTTGGCGGGTGTTTCAAAGTACAACACTTTGGTATTTTCCTGGATCGCGGCTTCAAAGTCTTCCACTTTCTCACTCAGCACCATAGTGTGGGTCACTCCTAATTGGGCAAACTGAGTTTGAGCAAAATAGTGAGTGCCTCCATATATGGGATCCTGCAACACCACATGGTCTCCCGGCTTTAATAAACTGGCAAGAACCGTACTGATGGCGGCCATGCCGGAACTCAATACCATACCGGCATCACCTTCTTCCAAAGCGCATAATTTATCAACTACAGCCAATTGATTAGGAGTGTTGAAGTATCGTGGATATTGTGAGTGATCCCGCCCTAA
>JAOTYN010000472.1 GCA_029861825.1 Cyclobacteriaceae bacterium | reverse complement strand
TATTCTCTCTTGGCCGGTTTGGAAGAATTTGATGATATTTCCAAGGACCTGATCGAACCGCCCTCAACTCATTGATGAAATGATAGAAAAATCGATCATGGGGTGACTTCGCCCCTGGTTGCCCGGAAAGAACCGGCCAAATATCTTTGCCATCGATGGTCCGGTCTTGTGGAATATCAGCACCAGAGAGATTGGCGAAGGTAGGAAGCAGGTCCATAGCAGTAAGTAATTCATTTGTTTCAAATCCTCCAGGGATTTTACCGGGCCACCAGGCCACTGCGGGAACGCGCATACCTCCCTCAAAAGTGCTGCCCTTACGGCCTCGTAAAGGCCCTGCGCTCCCCATTCCCTCTCTATCATACCCTCCGTCCGGACCATTGTCCGAGGTGAAAATTACCAAGGTATTACTATCCAATTTGTGCCGTATTAAGGTCCCTATAATTTGTTCGACAGACCAATCAATTTCACTGATTGCCTGGGGATACAGACTACCGCGCACCGTATAATTTACGGCACCATTTTCCATGGTAAGGAGCGCTTGTAAGGAATCTGAAACCGTTTCCATGAATTTTGGAGAAACATGCACAGGATGGTGAGGAACGGGGTGAGGTATATATAGAAAAAAGGGTTCATCTCTATGTTTCTCAATGAACTGAATCGTTCGCTGGGTAATCCGTTGTGTTAAATAATCGGCATCCGGATCCATCTCGATCACAGTTTCGCCTTCCAGCAGTGGCAAGGAAGGAAACTGGAAATGTTCCTGTCTGGGATGAAAGGGATGAATGTCGTGGCTGTATGGGATACCGAAGAATTCATCGAATCCCTGTCGAGTGGGTAGAAACTCAGCTTGGTCGCCAAGGTGCCATTTTCCGAAGATTCCTGTGGCGTAACCCCGCTTTTTTAGCACTTCTGCAATGGTGATTTCATCGGGATGTAGACCTTTAGAATCCCCAGCCAATAACACTGGGAAAATGGAACCAGTACCCAGATTCACTCTTTTTGGATAACATCCTGTCATCAATGCAGCCCTTGAAGGTGTACAAACTGCAGCAGCTACATAAAAACTAGTTAATTTCGTCCCTTCTTTTGCCAGTCGATCGATATTGGGTGTGTTGACATGTCGTGCGCCAAAACAACTCAAATCCCCATAACCCTGATCATCCGTAAAAATAATGATGAAATTCGGTGGCCGTTCTGCTTTAGATGTTAGGGTAGAATCACTGCATTTTGGGGTGCAACCTGAAAGCAGGAGCAGCCATCCAAACACCACCAAAATCCCATTATAATTTTTCATAGGATGATTGCTTTACTAATCCGTTCCCTACGGGCAATCCTCTTTTTTTAATAATTCCTATCTACGTTAAATTCAATGACCTTTCCTGACTCCAGGTGTTTTGCATCTTCAAATTCTACCCGTCCATAGCCATTCAGGGCAAAAGTATTTAAACTTAAATCTCCGTTTAGCGAACTGAGACGCACTGATTTGGTCGCCTTATTGTCTGTTATTTCCACTATACCATACTGATAGCCATTGGACCAAAAGTACCTGCCTGGCTTATCATTAAAGCTCATCGATTTTTCCACAGCCGAATAATGAAACCCGGTCATTGCCAGCACCCCTCCCCAGGCAATCATCGATCTGGCATAATGGTTGCCGTACTCTGCTTCATTAAATGGACTTCTCTTCAATCCATCATACCGGTTTCTTATGTTTTGTATGCATTTCAGCCCGTTGTCGATTTGTCCTTCATACAACATGCCGATGGCTGCGGTATACTCGAAGCCTGTCATTACCTCAGTAAAATATGGGAAAGGAGTAGTAGGTCGTTGACCTGGGTACGCGGCCATAAGTAGTGCAGCTTCGTCACCCAGCGCATAAGAACGCATGAAGTTGGCATGTTCCTGAAGGGACTCTCGATAATTATATTTCATAATGGCATGATGTGTCTTTTTGATATTCTCTTCACTGGCCAGATAACCCAAGCCCACGATATGGGCCATCAACTGTCCGATTAGTTGATCAACCAAAACCCCTTTTCCCAGTTGGTAATCAGGTTTGGTTAGATCTTTCGAACCCATTCCAACCATCAGGCTGGGCGCTACTTTATCCGCTGACATAGGCGGACGTACGTCCTGTTCGTAGTATTCACCGTTGAATAGGTTTGCGTCCATCCATTTTGATCCATTGTCATACAATTGCCTGCATTGGGCGGCAAATTCCTTTTCTCCCAGATATTGGCTCATCTCTTCACATGCCCGCAAGGCACCCAGATACCAAAATCCCATTTGAGGATTAGGTCCGAAATATTCTACGTCCATTGTATTGTGCTGTGAGCCTTCCATTACCCCGTCTTTATCAGCATCCCAACCACCAGGTATCCAACAAAATTCCAGCGATTTCCTGACTTTAGGCCAGTATTTTCTCAGAAAATCATCGTCACCGGACAATTGCCATTCGCGGTAAAACTGCATGATGCTACCCATTTGTCCATCCGCTGCAGGAAGGCCCCATTTTTGACCATTTTCCTGCAATGGCAGGTATACTCTGAAACTCATAAGACCCTGGTCATCAGTAGCATAACCATATTCTACGTCCCGCATACTTTTCGCAAGGTCGCCAAATAAAAATGCCGTGGTCTGTTCATAATTCCAGACATGGGTACATGATCCAAAACACGCCCCTTCTCTTTCAAAATTTCCTTCCCAACCCATTAATTGTCCATCCTTGATTCTAAAAGCCAGCTGGGTGCGTAAATGTGCTAAGTTGAATAATGCGGCTTCTTTCACTGCTTCCGGTACATCGCTTTCTATAAAAGCATCAACGAATTTTTTGGTCTCGGCTTCAAGCGCCACCAACCGGGGCAATGTTTTTAATAGCACATCCCAGGAGTCCATGTACTGGGTTGTATAGTAGTTTCCGACCATTGCATCTACTTCTTCTGTCCAGCCACCGCTCCATGCAGGCCTATTAGGAAAATGCCAGGTTATTAGAAATTGAAAGTTCTCCGTTTGATTGGGTTGGATGGTGGTTCTTACTGCCAAAGATCCAACCGGAGCATCTTCGCCATTTTCAGGTCTGTTTTCCAATAACCCATCATCGGTGAAATCATCCCAATAATCCAGAGAGGCACTTCCCCATTGCAGGGCTTTCCAGCTGGTACGGTAAGAAATCTCCTTATCACTGGTTGTGACCAAGCTTAAAGTTCCCCACTGCTCGCTGTCCTTAGCTACTCCATTTGAAGTATAGTGCAAACCGTTCATCTCTGCTGACTCCCTGTAGGTATTAGTATTTGCCTTTGCGCTACCTTTCAATCCATCATGTCCTATGAAATTTTGAATGGTTCCACTGATTGAAACAGTCAAGGGCTTATTA
>JAOTYN010000471.1 GCA_029861825.1 Cyclobacteriaceae bacterium | reverse complement strand
TCAAAAAGATCACGGCTCCCATCATGAGTGCATCGTGAAATACATAATTGGTTTTGAACAATAGCAACACCAGGTGATGCTCTACCACCAAAAAGTTGGCGCCCAACAAAAAGGCCAAGACTGCTAAGGAATTATAACTCCTGCCGGCAATCCTGGGGTCGCCCCGGTTTTTTAAGAGGAAATAAAGAAAAATTCCCAGTAGTATTAGCACTATGGCCCCAAATCCATATAATTGATGTACTTGGTCCTCTGAAAAAATATGCCGCAGATTACCCCCTAAATAGGGCTTATCATCGGTTACCGGCTGGAAGGAAGGATCTTCACCGACCATATAATCCGCTGGGATTAAGGGTATGGGGAAACTGTGGTAGGTACCCCCGGCTTGTTCGTAGGTAACCACCAGCAGATCCAACAGATCTTTTGATTCCGGTAATTTGTTCACTTGGTCCGGAGTAGACAAAATCAAAAATTCTTCGTTGTTTCGGTAGGCCCTGACCTGCATCCCCAAATCTGCCAGGGTTCTTACATACTGGTCGGTCAGCACACCCTTGGAATCCAGCCCAGCGGGATACCAGATAGCGAATAGTCCTTGTGGCGTTAACTTCTCCAGTACCATTTGATAAGCTTCGATGGTCCTTATCATATTGCCGGGCTCCAGCATCATTTGCGGATAGCCCCCAACACTGGGCATAAATATCAGGTCTTGTTTTATCTGTAGTTCGTCCAGGTACTTTCTGCCTTCGGATTGGACAATCCGCACTCCGGGTCGATCATAAACCTGCTGAAATTCCTGCAACAGGTATTGAGGGTCCCTTACTGCCTCAATCACCGCAGGTTCGATCTCTACCGCGGTAATATTAGTGTGGCCGGCTGAAACAGCGAAACGTACTTGCCGTCCGCCTCCACTGCCGATGATCAGCTTTTTGGATTCAGAATCCATCATGGATAACGGTATGGTTCCCAGTGAAGGTTTGCGGTACCCTCTATCTGGGTAATATTCCCACTGAAGAAAATCGTTATAAAATCCATAGTATGCCGATGAATCGGGCGATTGCATGATCTCCGTAAGACTGTACCTTCCCCATTTTTGAAAAACCAGGTCAAACCCTCTGGACTGAAAGAATGCTGTCGAAAGAGGCGAAGCGCCCTTATACAATCTGAGGAATCCCGCTTCCATTTCTGGTGTAAAATATCCCAGACTGGCCACCAACAGCTGCACCCAAAAAAGCCAACGTGCTCGGCCGGTGCTAATAATTAACCCTACTACCGCGGTAATCATAAAAGTGCCAATGATCAATTTGGTAACTCCCAGTAATGGCACCAACCACTGGGAGAGTAGATATGCAGCGGCAGCTCCGAACAGATAGAGAGCATATACCGCGAACATCCTGGCTTTGAAACGCTGGCGCCCAATTTGATAACCCACATATTCACTAAGCCCGTAGGCTATGAAGAAAGGAATGAACAACAGAGCAAAGATGCTGATATTGATGAGCAACTGACTCACCCTGACATCGAATAAATGAACCCTTAGATAACCGAAGTTATGCGCAAAAAGCACCGCAAACGTGGATAGGATCAGGGCCAGTTGCAAGATCCAGATAGTGCGGACAAACGATTTCATATCGACCTGGAAGAAATAAGCCGCCAGCATGGCTCCTACTGGAAACCCTATGAATAACAGATCGAAAAACAGGGAGGGCATTATAAAAAAGCTGAGAAGCTTAAATATGACCAATGTGAAGAGCACCGTAGAGAAGGACAATAGCAGCAATGCTATAGCCATTCTCACTTGGTCCTTATTATGAAAAAGTCTATGGAGCAACTCTCATTACTCTTTAGTGATGCGCGCTACCCAACCGCCACCCGACGCCATATGAATGGCAATCTGATCTTGGCTGGTAACGGATTTTTTGATCATCTTATAATCACTGGCATATTTCTCCGCATTGACCCCGTCCTGGTAGTAGTGGATTTGGTAATTGCCTGTTCCCAGGAACGCCAGGTCCAATTCCAAATCACGAGCGTCCCAATCAGTCATGGCGCCCACATACCAGTCATCACCGTTCCTTCTGGCAATGAGAACATAATCGGAGAATTGAGCGGCTAGAACTTTGGTATCGTCCCACACACTGGGCACTACCGAAAGAAACTCCATGCATTCCTCTTCCTTCAGATAATTACTGGGAGCGTCAGCCAACATTTGCAGTGGGCTTTCATAAACAACGTACATAGCCAATTGATGACAACGGGTTCCCAATGACATAGGACGGTTAAATATTGGCTGATAATTGGCTTTCTGGGCATTGCGCATGGCACCTGGAGTATAATCCATGGGTCCCGCCAGCTGTCTGGTAAAGGGAATGATCAGGTCGTTTTCAGGATTGGCAAACTGACCCTCCCACTTGTTTTGTTCCAGACCTCTTACGCCTTCGCTGGTGATTACATTTGGATAAGCGTGACGCAATCCCGAGGGCTTGAATGAGCCGTGAAAATCCACCAGCAATTTGCGTTCCGCAGCCTTAGCGGCGATCTTCTCGTAGTATTGTACCATCCATTGATCATCCCTCTGCATGAAATCGACTTTAATACCTTTAATTCCCCAGGTTGCAAACTGGTCCAATGCGTCCTCAAGATCATCTTCCAGGGCCTTCCAGGTGACCCATAGGATCAGTGAAACATTCTTTTGCCGACCATAAGCCACCAGGGCTTCCATGTCAATATCCTTTACCGGATTTATCAGATCGTTGGTCTTGATATCGTACCAGCCTTCGTCCAGGATAATGTAGTCCAGATTGTATCTGGAGGCGAAATCAATATAGTATTTATAAGTGTCGGTGTTAATACCGGATTCAAAGTCGACTCCGTAAATATTATTGGCATTGTACCAGTCCCAGGCCACTTTTCCGGGTTTAATCCAGCTGGTTTCCGCCAGTTTTAACGGTCGGGACAACTTGTAGACCAGTTCATTGTCCAATAATTCAGCATCTTGGTCGGAAATTACCATTGCTCGCCAGGGGAATACGCGCCGGCCGCTGCAAGTTGCCAGGTAATCTTCCCGTTGGTCCGGAATCACATCCCGATCGGTGGGTGTCTTGTAGGTTATAGGGTATTTGGGAAATATCGCTTGCAAACTATTGGAAGCGACTCCTTTTTGTAGGTAAAATCCCGGGTAGTCATATAAATCGGCCTCGGTAATTACCATTTTTCGCTGCTGGTCGATGTTTACCACCACTGGTAAACAACTAAACTCGTCTGACGATAAAGCGCTCAGCTGTTGAGTGGTGCTGGGGCGTTCGGAATGGGTAAAAAATCCATCGGCTATAGGAAAAGTACCCATATGGTTGTCGGAAAAATTGTAGGTGATTTCCTCTGCG
>JAOTYN010000470.1 GCA_029861825.1 Cyclobacteriaceae bacterium | reverse complement strand
ATTATCGGGATTTTCCTGTTATATGCGGAATTTGGCACCCTAAGAATCGAGGAAATACTGGCGGGGGCGCCTGAGTTATGGGAATTTGCATCACCTACCGCAACCCTTGCGGCTTTTTTGCTGCTGGGTGGAGCTATAGGAAAATCTGCACAGTTACCTTTACAGACCTGGCTTCCTGATGCCATGGCCGGTCCATCACCAGTTAGCGCACTCATCCATGCCGCCACCATGGTTACGGCGGGTGTTTATCTGATTGCCCGGACGCATGCCATATTTGAGATGGCGCCCATGGCGCAGAGTGCGGTAGCCATTATCGGTGCGGCCACCCTGTTGGTGGCAGGTTTTAGCGCTTTAACCCAAAAGGATATAAAAAGGATTTTGGCTTATTCCACCATGAGTCAAATCGGGTATATGTTTCTGGCCTTAGGAGTGGGTGCCTGGTCCGCGGCTGTTTTTCATTTTATGATCCATGCGTTTTTTAAGGCTTTATTGTTTTTAGGAGCGGGAGCCATCATCATGGTATTGCATCATGAGCATGACATATTTAAGATGGGAGGGCTGTACAAGAGATTGCCGAAAATTTTCTGGACCTTTCTTATAGCGTCCGCCTCTTTAGCGGCACTTCCCATTATTTCAGCGGGTTTTTATAGCAAAGATCTAATTCTTTGGGAGACTTTTGCCAGTACCAAAGGAAGCACCCTGCTCTGGGCCCTGGGATTCGTGGGGGCTTTTATTACAGCGCTCTACACCTTTAGAATGGTATTCGTGACCTTCTTTAACAAATTAGGTATTGAGCCAACGCATCGTCCTGGTCTTCAAATTACCATTCCCTTACTCATTCTGGCCTTCTTTTCATTTGCTGGGGGGTTCATCGAACTGCCCCATACCCTGGGAGAAGTACAGTGGTTCTCGGGAGTTATGCATCAAGTGCTGCCTGCTTTCGAGCCCCGGCCTGTTAATGAAAACAGTGAATGGATACTGCAGCTAATCACCGGCCTGAGCAGCTTGTTGGCCGTGGCGCTTGCCTACCTGCTTTATATCCGAAAACATAGTTTGGTGGAGCAATGGAGAAACAGTCTGTTGGGCGCAGGGCTTAACCGATTTTGGTATGGAGGCTGGGGTTTCGATACCCTTTATCAGCATCTTTTTATAATACCATTGGAAAGCATTTCCCGCATTAATAAAGACGATGTGATCGATCTTCTGGCACTGGGAAGCACCAAAATAATAGTCTTTTTCAATGGGGTTTTGGTTGGCACTCAAAGCGGTAAAATGAGGTGGTATATGGCGGCGATCACCTTAGGAGCGGTGATTATCTTAACCCTGGTAGTTATGTTATGATACTGGTTTGGTTGATATCGATTTTAATGATTGGTGGTCTGTTGGCAGTGCTGCTGGAGAGAAGAATTCGGGGTGCTGCCAAATGGGCGGCTCTGTCAGCAACAGTAGTGGACCTGATACTACTAGTAAAGTTGTGGTGGGCTCATTCCATGGATTATTTACCGGCCGGCAATGAGCAGATGTTCCTGGTATTTAGACGAGAATGGATACCCTCATTCGGTATCGAATTCCATCTCGAATTGGACGGGTTGGGTCTGGTATTACTGCTGCTTACCGGATTCCTGGGCTTGTTGTGTGTCTTGATTTCCTGGCGCTCGCTTACCAAACAGCCAGGGTTTTACTATTTCAACCTTTTATGGGCGCTGGCCGGGATAATGGGGGTCTTTGTGGCATTTGATCTCTTCTTGTTTTACTTGTTCTGGGAAGTAATGCTGGTCCCCATGTATTTCTTAATCAGTATTTGGGGTAGTACCAATCGCATATATGCTGCTTACAAATTCTTCATCTACACCCAGCTGGGAGGGCTGCTTATGCTGCTGGCCATCTTAGGTTTGTATTTTGTACAAGGCTCACAATCGGGAACCTATTCTTTCGATTATTGGGTACTGACCAAAACCTCCCTGGGAGCTATCCAGGCCCAATGGTTGATGTATGGTTTCCTGATAGCTTTTTTTATAAAGCTGCCGGTATTGCCTCTGCACAACTGGCTGCCTGATGCTCATGCCGAAGCTCCTACTGCGGGCAGTGTAATTCTGGCTGGATTACTTTTGAAAACCGGTGCCTATGGATTAATACGATTTGTTATTCCCTTTTTTCCTGAAGCCGCTCAGAACTTTGCCTTGCCGGCAATGATCCTAGGGGTTTGCGGAATTCTATATGGTGCCAAACTGGCTTTCGCGCAAACAGATTTCAAAAGGCTGGTAGCGTATACCAGTGTATCACACATGGGCTTTGTGGTTATCGGAATATTCGCTTTCAATGCCCTGGCTTTGCAGGGAGTGATCATGCAATTGGTGGCCCATGGACTAAGCACTGGGGCGCTGTTTATCTTGGCGGGGATAATTTACGAAAGGACAGGTACTCGTGACCTGCTAAAGATGGGTGGTTTCTGGACCAGTGTGCCGCGCATGGGCGTCGCCGGGCTTATATTAGTTTTGGCTTCCCTGGGCTTGCCGGGATTGGCGAATTTTGTGGCGGAGTTTATGATTCTGGCCGGAACTTTCACGGTCTCCAAGATCATCACGGTGATAGCGGCACTCGGCTTGATTGCGGCTGCGGTTTACGCTTTACGGATCATGCAGAAGATATTCTACGGAGAAGAAACCAGCCCGGCGGGCTTCCGGGACCTCAATCGGCTGGAATCCGCGATACTGGCTTCAATGGTGTTTTTCCTGCTGTATTTGGGTTTATACCCCAAGCCTATAACTGAGGCTGTGGAACCTACAGTTGAGGAAATTCTCATGGAGGTCCAGCCTCAGGAATCAACAACGGGTGAATTATTACCAGTGGATAGTAAAGAGCTACAAATACAAGTTGCCCATGGAAACTAGTGATTACCTATACCTATTGCCACTAATTATCCTGGCGGGAGCTCCGGTATTATTGCTTTTGGTCATGTCCATTCATCGCAATTATCGTCTTGTTTTTGGCCTTACTATTTTGTCCGTACTGCTTTTTATGGGTGCAGTAAGCTATACCTGGTCCGCTACCGCCATTCCTCATCAAGTAGGTGAGCTACTGGTCGTGGATAGCTTTACGCTGTTTTATCTGATGTTGTTAGGTGGCGCTGGCCTGGTGATCCTCATGGTTTCTTATTCCTATTTTTCACAGAGTCCTGGTATCCGAGAGGAGTATTATGTTTTATTCCTGACATCCCTGTTTGGAGCAGGGGTGTTGGTGGCCAGTACACATTTTGCTTCCTTGTTCCTGGGATTGGAAATCTTAAGCGTCAGCCTGTACGCCATAATTGCTTATACCAGAACCCGGTTAAGATCCATCGAAGGAGGGCTAAAATATTTGATCCTGGCCGCTGCGTCC
>JAOTYN010000067.1 GCA_029861825.1 Cyclobacteriaceae bacterium | reverse complement strand
CCCATTGAAAATGCGCAAAGCAAATACTCTCAAGGTATCTACAATGGGCAAGATCATGATGCTGACCACAATCGCGGGTGCAGAAGGGATCTGTTGCATTTCAAGTATCTGAATGGCTAGTACCGCCAGAATGAATCCGGATACCAAGGATCCGGTATCGCCCATAAATACAGTAGCTCTATAGATGTTGTATCGTAAAAACCCTAGTACTCCTCCGGCCAAAGCGAAAGCCACGTAGGCGTACGGGGAATCGAAATAGTAAAAATAACCACCAAAGATCAGGGATATTAATAAAACGACAGACCCGGCCAATCCATCCATGCCATCGATCAAATTAATCGCGTTGGTCACCCCCACTATAACCAAGAAGGTGAAAACATAACTGAATCCCAATTCCAATTCATATATACCCAAAAAGCCCTGGAAGCTAGTAATTCTTATGTCCGCCAAGAACATCACGATACCCGTAGCCAAAATTTGAATAAAAAATTTTTTGAAGGCGCTTACAGTGGCGATATCGTCCTTGACACCTATGAAAAATAACAGCAGGGTTCCCGCCATCAGCTGCTGGATCCCTGAATTCAACTGGCCGAATATCATTAATGAACTCATAAAACCAGTAAATATGGCCAAACCTCCAAGTCGGGGGGTCGATGCACTGTGAATGGTCCTATGATTGGGCTCGTCCAGTAAATTCTTGTAATAGGCTACATGAATTATGGAGGGAACCGCAAAAAGAGCTAATAAAAATGCCCAAAGAAATGACAGGGTCAGATTCCACATATCCAATATCTACAAATGCAAGTTATGTGATTTTAGTAGTTTTTACAATTCGCTTGATTTCAAAAAGTGGTTACATAACCGAAATGAACCTTGGATTGTTGAATGGTAAAATCCTGCCCCTTAGAACTGCCTAGAGCCCAGGCCAAGTTGAAATTACCAGCTATGGTGTTTAAGCTCAGCCCCACGCCCAAACCCGTTGGCCGGTCGTTAAACTGAGATTCCTCCAAATCGTATTCCAGCTGCCAGGCCTGATCATAAAATGCGAACAAATAAGATTGTGAATCAAAATAAAAGCGAGGCTCCACGGAAGTATAAATGAATTCGGAAGCAAAGAAGGTGTTCTCAGAAAATCCCCTTAGAGATTTTAATCCCCCTAACCTGAAAAGGTCGTTAAAAAATAAGCGTTCATTGTAGATGCCGCCTGCTTTCAGCTTGGCGGCTATTACCCATTGCTTGCCCGTCAGCCAATACTGTTCCAGAGATAAATTCCACATCCATTGCGGGTTCCGCAAATCCACATCATTGTATACGCTATCATTAAGTGCGCTATTCTGACGGATCTTTTTAGTACCTCCCGTCACCCGCATTTCCAATCTGGTGCCTTTACGGGGGTACAAGTAATCATCCAAACGGCTCCAATGATATCCCAATCCATATTCAGTGAAATCAACATCGGACAGATCACCTAATTGGGTAGCGGATTCCAGGCTTTCCGTAGCGGACAATCGAGTCCTCTTAATGCGCGTATAAGTAGTGAGTTTGCCATATGCTTTAAAGTGATAGCTGAAATCCAGGTTGAATTGAGTGTTTACAAAAGTGGAATCTTCCTTCAAAAGCTGAAATCCCACATTCACATTCAAGGGCGATCGAAAAAGAAGTGGTTGAAAAAATGCCAGATCAAGTGACTGGGATTCGGGCTTAAAGCTTTCCCAGTGAAGTTCCAAACTCCTGCCGGCACCGAACATGTTCTGCAAAAGCAAATTGAATTGGCCGGTTAGTAATAACTTACCTTCGCCCTTGGAGTTGGGCAGAAAACCAATTATACCATCGATCTGGTTGGCTTTTCTATGTTGTAGGAATAAAGAGGTCTTGGCCTGGTCATTTTGGAAGGACAGTAGCGGTGCATCTTGTAGCGTTAAGTAAGGCAGTTTGTTTAGCTTGGGGACAGCATCTTGCACCAGGGACTCGGAGTAAGCCGTTCCCGGTGGTATACGTAGGTAGTTTTGCAGAAATCTTCGTTTAATCTTAACCTCACCATGCAGATCTAGGCTATCGAAGGTAATTAAGGGGCCTGGCTGAAACCATAGAACCGCCCTGACATTATTTTCTTGCAGTTTCACGGAATCCAGGCGTGCTGATGCGAAAGGATAACCCTGATTGGTCGATCTGTCTACCAGCATTTGCAAGAGTTTGGCTACTTCCCGGTAATGAAAGGGTTTATCCCTGAAAAATCGTTCCCGGTATCCGATCTGTTGTAAAAGTGTTGGATCCACGTCTCCAGGCTTTAAGGCTACCCATTGATATTGCGGTCCGATTACCAACACTACCTCCAATTCCCGGTGGTTGGTCCAATAAGTCTTGAAAGTGGCCTGCAGGAATCCTTTCGACTGCAGTTGCAGCAGTAATTGATCTACCTGTTGTAAGGCTTGTAGCGAATCCGCCGGGGAGCGATCAATACGGTACCGCTCAATTTCTTGAAGATCTTGAGCGCTGGCATGGAAGTTAATTTGGTATTGCTGTCCCACCATGATTTGATGACTGCCAAAGAAAGCCATCAGCGCTATGATAATTTTAAATTTGATAGACGAAAAGGTTAACTTTAACTTCTTCAAATTTAGCGATCTTTGGCGGGGATTTATATTCACATACCGTTTTGCAGGCAAGCCTGTCATTACTGTGACTTCCACTTCAGCACCTCTGGAAAGCAGCAAGGGGCTATGACCATGGCCATCCTTAAGGAGATCGCTATGCAAAAGGATTACCTGCAGGGAGAATTGATAGACACCATATATTTTGGAGGTGGCACCCCTAGTTTGTTGTCTAAGCAGGAGTTACATGAAATATTACAGGGTCTCAAATCCAATTTTAAAATTACCGAACAAGCAGAAATTACCCTGGAAGCGAATCCGGACGATTTGGATATCAGCTTTCTGAACGAATTGCTTAGTTTGGGCATCAACCGCTTAAGTCTCGGTGTTCAAACGTTCAATGATGTGGTTCTAACCTGGATGAACAGGGCTCACCGGCGGGAACAGGCTATGAAATGTTTCCAAATGGCCCGCTCAACAGGGTTCGATAACATCAGCATGGATTTAATATTCGGAGTGCCTATTGAGTCCTATGACCTTGCCGATGACCTGGAAATCACCTTGGATCTGTCGCCGGATCATGTGTCCACCTACCAGCTTACTATCGAACCGCAAACGGTATTAGGTCATCGACAGCGAAAGGGACTTTTACAGGAAATCTCTCAAGAACAGGCGGCGGCGCAATTTGAACTGATTATTTCCACCCTGGAACAAAAGGGGTATCAACACTATGAGATCTCTAATTTCGCCCTGCTTGGAAAAGAATCCCATCACAATCGGGGATATTGGCAGCAATCCTTCTATTTGGGTTTGGGTCCCAGCGCTCATTCGTTCAACGGTCACTCCCGTCAATTTAATGTAGCACACAATGCCCAATACCTGGCCGCTGTGCAGCAGGGAGTACTGCCTCACAAACTAGAAATTCTCACCCGGTCCAATCAAATCAATGAATCAATAATGACTGGTTTGCGTACTAGTAGAGGCTTGGATCTGGGGTATCTACAGGAACGCTATCAATGTGATTTGCAACGCGAACAAGGTCCGTATCTGCAAGAGTTGATCACCAATAATTTCGCTGAAATTGATGAAAATAAAATTATCTTGACCCGCAAGGGCAAATTAATAGCCGATCAAATTGCGGCCGACCTATTCATTGTAGATGATTGAAGAAGCATATTTTACTTTTAAGGGGAATCCGTACCGGGTGGATATGGAGAAACCACTGGATATTTCCATCCCCTTGAATCCGGGAACCCACAATCCTAACTGTTATTATACGGATCCAGTGGTTATTGAGCCTGTACGAACGAAAGAGTTTGTGGGGAGCGTTGCGGAGGGCGGCAGTTGCAATCATCGCAGGATATCCCTAGCGCCACATGGAAATGGTACTCATACAGAGTGCTACGGACATATCAGTGCGGACCCTGAGGCCACCTTAAGCCGATGCTTGAAACACTTCCATTTCTTAGCACAAGTGATCAGTGTGTCACCGGAAAGCCATGGGGATGACCAAGTAATTCGATCCCATCAGATCATGTCCAGGCTTAATGCCAAAGGTCCACAGGCCCTTATCATGCGCACACTTCCCAACGGAGTGGATAAATTGACCCGGCACTACAGTGGCAGTAACCCCCCCTACCTGGATCCCTCTTTGGTCAAGGACTTGACCGCCGCTGGGATCGAACATTTACTGGTGGACTTGCCCTCGGTAGACCGTGAGGTAGACCACGGTAAATTGGCAGCGCACAAAGCATTTTGGGGTTTCCCAGACCACATTCGCAGACACTCCACCATTACGGAATTAGTATATGTAGCGGATGTGATCCCTGATGGGTTATATCTGTTGAATTTGCAGGTGACCAGCCTGGAAAATGATGCTAGCCCCAGTAAACCGGTATTGTACCCCTTCTTATAGCCATGTTCCAAAATCCACAAAAAATATTAAAATAAGTCAAATATGGTTATATTTACCTGTATACCCATTAACTTTTAATGACTAGCGAAGAAAAGAAATCCTTCCTGCTGTTAAAGTCTATGATCTTCCATTACCACGGATTGGATGAAGACGAATTGCAAATACTAAAACGTACCGCTAATAAAATTAAGGCCGAAAAGGAACTTGAATGGGCCAATGAGTTTATTGCCAAGGATTACGGAACAGCTTTTGATCGCGCGCGCAAGTACCTGGGCGGCACTATTGGCAAGCTGGAGAAAGATCAGCGCCTCTCCTACCTGGATCAGGTTTGGAAAGCTAATTACCAGAAAGGTTATATCACAGAGATGGAGGCCACAGCCATGTTAAAGCTGGCCAAAGATTGGGACATCGAAACCGAGCTGATCTCTATGGTTAGAAGTTGAGCTTACAAGCTCATCATATCTTTAAACCGGGCTGCCTGCCTACGGCTTACTTCTACACTATCACCCCCTTTTAACTGCACCATTAATCCTCCGTTGAACCAGGGTTCAATCTTTTCGATCCAGCTGAGGTTGATGATATGTTTACGGCTGGCCCGGAAAAAAGTGCGGTCGTCCAGTTTCTCATCTAAGGCATTGAGCGATTTGTGAATCATAGGACGATTGCCGTCGAAGTAGACCTTAATATAGTTGCCCTCCGACTCAAAAAGGCGTACGTCCGAAAGCTTTACAAACCAGCAGCGCTCCCCGTCTTTAACGAACACCTGGTCGTTTATTCCCAGTTTTCGCTTATCCTCATCGACTGTTTCTTCCTGTTCGTTGGTTTGGTTTTTCAGGAGCTTCTTGATGGTCTCCTGCAGCCGCTCCTTTTGGATGGGCTTAAGCAAATAGTCCAGTGCGTTAACGTCAAATGCCTGCAAAGCGTATTCATCATATGCTGTTATGAACACTACATCCGGCACAGAGTCCAGCATCTCCAACAGCTCAAACCCTGTCTTGCCAGGCATTTGAATATCCAGAAACAACAGATCCGGCTTTAGCTGTTGGATCTTTTCATAAGCATCGTCCACATTTATGGCTTCACCCACCACTACGATGTCCTTGTAATCTACTAGCAATGAGGAGAGCTCCTTGCGCGCTAATCTTTCGTCGTCAATAATAAGTGCTTTCATATAATTACTTGTTCTGGTATGATTACTTCCGTCACTACAAAATTATCATCCAAGTTGGAGATCTTGAACTTAGCCTTATCGCCATACAACAATTTCAATCGTTGTACGGTGTTGGCAATACCAAAACCTGCGTTTCTTCCGTTCCGACCGCTTTGATACTGGCCACTGTTCTTGATCTCGATCTTTAAACTGCCATTTTCAACAGTGGTGGTTAGTTTTAGCAAACCGCCTTCCATCAAAGTAGAAATGCCATGCTTGATCCCATTCTCCACTAAGGTTTGTACCATCAATGGCGGTACGGAAAACCTATGGCTATCGGGATGGATATCCAGGATCGTTTGCAAACGCTCCTCGTACCGTACATTTTCAAGGTCAAGATAGTCTCGTACCGTGCGTAGTTCCTCTTCGAAATTCACCAACTTTTTCTCGTTCATACCCAGACTGTTTCTAAGTATATTGGACAACTGTGTTACCGCCATCTTAGCTTTTTTTGGATTTTCGTCGATCAGTGCCCTAATGCTGTTAAGCCCGTTGAATATGAAGTGGGGATTGAGTTGGGACTTGAGTTTGTTTAGCTGTATTTCATTCATGCGAGCCTGATACTTTAAGGTATCGCGATAATTTTCAAAATAGTGATAGAAGAAATATACCAACGACCACAGGAAGTACAGAAACAGGTTCCCAAAGAACTGTGAAACGATCCAGCCCAGCAAATCGCTGGGGCGCACCGTAATTCCCAGGCTGAAGTTAAGGATCAACTCAAAAACAAAACCGCTCAAACTCAATATTACGATGCTGAGGATGATCCGCGGAATCAGGCGCGGGCTCAGCATGCGCAGCCAGCCCCATTTAATTATGAGGTTCCGGTATACATGTGTAGAGAAAATGAAGTACAGCGTTAGTAATACCTGACCCAGGATCTGGAAATCGGCAATATTGCCATCGGCCAGAGCAAAAAGCAGCAGGTTGAAAAGAGCATAGAGCGACCATCCGACTATTTGACAGATCCAATAAATGGTGGTTTTATTCATCCCAGAGGGTTATATAGGTTTAAAATTAGCAGGTTTGGATCATTTCCTCTACCAAAATTGTCTAAAAGGGGTTTTTAAGGGTTGAAAGGGGGTTAATTAACTTCGACCGGACTGCGTTTCTTTTTATCGAATGTTCTGATAATTAAGCGATTACCCTTATCATAAGTGAAGTAGCTCCACATCCAGTTGGTCAAAGTCACCAATTTATTGCGGAATCCTATTAGGGAGATCAAGTGAATGAACATCCAAACCAGCCAGGCCCAAAGTCCCGACATTTGCCCACCTTGTGGGAAATCAACCACTGCGCGGTTTCGACCTACGGTCGCCATGGACCCTTTATCGCGGTACTTGAAGGGCTTTGGTGGCTTGTTGCGAAGCAGGCATACAAAGTTTTTGGCCAGAGATCTTCCCTGTTGTATGGCCACCTGAGCCACCATGGGATGACCTTGAGGATAGCCTTCATCGGCGTTCATTAAGGCTACATCGCCCAGAGCAAATACCCGGGGCATGTCAATCACCTGGTGATAGGCATCTACCTGAATGCGATTGTGCTTCAACGATTCTGCGGGAATTCCCTCCACCACATTGCCTTGCACTCCTGCCGCCCAAATCAGAGTCTGGCAATCCAACACCTCTCCATTGTCCAAATAAACGCTATCCCCGTCATAATCTACTACCAGCTGATTCAGTAGTATCTGGATCCCGAACTTCTCCAGGTACTGTTTGGATTTCTGCCCGGATTTTGGGCTCATAGTATTCAGTAATCGGTCAGTACCTTCTATCAAGTAGACCTGCATATCCGAGAAATCCAGGTCCGGAAAGTCTCCGGGCAAAATGTGTTTTTGCAGTTCGCCCAAGGCACCTGCCACTTCGACCCCAGTTGGCCCTCCTCCAACCACTACCACATTCATTAAAGCGGTGCGTGCCTCGTCATTGTCGGTGAGTACGGCTTTCTCGAAATTCTGCAAAATATGACTGCGCAAGTTAAGAGCATGCACCACCTGCTTCAATGGAAAGGCGTAGCGTTTAACCTGATCCAAACCGAAAAAATTAGTGGCCGACCCGCTGGCAAGTACCAAATAATCGTAACGTAGGCTGCCGATGGGTGTTTTCACCAGTTGATTTTGGTAATCCACCCGTTGCACTTTCACCATACGAAAGAAAAAGTTTTTATAGCCGTCGAATGCCTTGCGCAGGGGCCCTGCAATGGAATCGGGCTCCAGTCCGGCTGTGGCTACTTGATATAATAGAGGTTGAAAGGTGTGGTAATTATTGCGGTCCAGCAACACCACTTGAAAAGGTTTGTTTTTAAGGGCTTTGGCAAATTCAATACCGGCAAAACCCCCTCCCACAATGACAACTCGAGGATGTGGTCCATCGGGTATTTGAAGGGATAAATATTCTGGTATCATCCACTTAACTTAACGGAATAACGGATTCAAAGTTTTTAATATTTTTTGGGAACTCTTTAAGGAGAATGGTGTTATTAATAGTGAGCAATTTGTTCATAGTTGATAGATTTTAATGTTTTGGTTGAAATAAAAAAGTCGCCCTATCCGGCGACTTTTTTATAGTTGGTCAGCTCCTCTTTAAGAAATCTACCCGTATAGCTTTTCTTAACCTGAGCAACCTGTTCGGGGGTGCCGCTACATACTATGGTACCTCCTCTTGTACCCCCTTCCGGGCCCAGATCAATTACATGGTCTGCTACTTTCACCACATCCAGATTATGTTCGATGATCAATACGGTATTGCCTTTATCCACTAACTTTTGCAACAGCAGCAGCAGGTTGCGAATGTCCTGAAAATGCAGTCCGGTAGTAGGCTCGTCCAGGATGTATAAGGTCTTACCGGTATCCCTTTTGGACAATTCGGATGATAGCTTTACTCGTTGAGCTTCTCCACCTGAAAGGGTGGTAGCATGTTGACCTAAACTGATATAGCCCAACCCCACATCGTGCAGGGTTTTGATCTTGCGCAGGATCTTAGGCTGATGCTCAAAGAAGTCTACCGCCTCTTCTACGGTCATGTTCAGTACATCGGATATTGATTTGCCCTTAAAACGGATTTCCAGGGTCTCGCGGTTATAGCGTTTGCCTTTGCAGGTCTCACATGGCACTAATACATCTGGCAAAAAGTCCATTTCAATTACTTTCATACCCCCTCCCCTGCAAGTTTCACAGCGTCCTCCCTTAACGTTGAAGGAAAACCTACCCGGCTTATACCCTCTGATTTTCGCTTCAGGAAGCCCTGTATACAGCGCCCTGATATCGGTGAAAACCCCAATATAGGTAGCAGGGTTGGAACGAGGGGTGCGGCCTATTGGGCTTTGATCAACCTCAATTACCTTATCCAGGAATTCAGCTCCAGAAAATCTTTCATAGCCCAGTGGCTCTTTGCGGGATTTATACAACTTCTTTTTAAGAATAGGCACCAAAGTGTCGTGTATCAGTGAGGACTTCCCGCTTCCCGACACTCCGGTTATACAGACCATCTTGCCTAAGGGCAATTTCAAATGGACCTTTTTCAAATTATTACCTTTAGCGCCTTTCAGTTCCAGGATTTCGCCGTTGCCGGTACGTCGGGTATCTGGAACGGCAATAGTTTCCAGACCCTTGAGGAATTGTGCGGTGGGGCTATTCAGGGCCACGAATTGCTGAGGATCACCTTCGGCCACGATTTGTCCTCCGTGTCGTCCCGCACCTGGTCCAATGTCCACAATATGATCGGATTTGAGCATCATTTCTTTATCGTGCTCTACCACCAATACCGAATTGCCCAGGTCTCGCAAATCGTACAACGCTCCGATCAGTCTTTGGTTGTCGCGCTGGTGCAGACCAATACTGGGCTCATCAAGAATGTACAGCACTCCTACCAGTTGCGTACCAATCTGGGTGGCCAAACGGATGCGCTGGGACTCCCCGCCTGATAACGTTCTCAGAGGGCGGTTCAAATGCAGGTATCCCAGTCCCACATCTAATAAAAACCCGATCCTCTTGCGCAACTCCTTGAGAATCTCTGAGGCGATAATGCGTTGTTTCTCATTTAATCTATCCTCCAGGCCCACCATCCACTGCGACAAGTGCTCAATGTCCATGGCGGCCAACTGTGCGATATTGTGATCATCGATCTTAAAATGAAGGGACTCTCTCTTAAGCCGGGTACCATGGCATTCCGGGCAATCCATGACTTGAGTGAATTCACGCACCCAGTTCTGGATCTTTTCCGAGCCAGTATCTTTTTGCTTCTCGAGAAACTTGACGATACCCTCAAACTTGGTATGCCATTGACGGCCCGGATATTTTACGGAGTTAACCGCTACCGGTACACTATCGCCATATAAGATCAAGTCCATCACATCTAGTGGGAGGTCCTTGATGGGAGTAGAGATATTGGCCTTAACCCTTTTAAGCAGTGAGGTTATCTTCTTAAAGATCCATATATCCCGGTATTCCCCCAGAGGAGCGATACCGCCGCGGCTTATACTAAGGTTGGGGTCCGGCACCACCGCTTCCCTGGTGATTTCTGCAATAGTCCCTAAACCCTTACAGTGGGAACAGGCGCCATAAGGTGAATTAAAACTGAAAGTATTGGGAGCGGGTTCGTCATAGGCCAGGCCCGATTTAGGATCCATCAGGTATTTGGAAAAATGGTAGGATCTGCCCTGGTCGTCAAGAACCAATACCACTCCTTTACCGTGCAGCATGGCAGTCTTCATGGAATTAGCCAGGCGTTGCTTGTCGGTGACCTCCAATCGATCTATTACAATTTCTATGTCGTGGATCTTATAACGATCCACCTGCATCTTGGGTGCCAATTCCTGTAGCTCACCATCAACTCGTACTCGATTGAATCCCATTTTTCGTATTTGGACAAACAGCTCCCGGTAATGCCCTTTCCTTCCCTTTACTACCGGGGCTAAAAGGATCAAACGCTGACCAGCAAACTCCTTAGCAATATGTCTTACAATCTGCTCCTCGGTTTGCTTCACCATCTTCTCTCCAGTGATATAGGAAAATGCCTCGCCGGCCCGGGCATAAAGCAATCTCAGAAAATCGTAAATCTCAGTGGTAGTCCCCACGGTAGATCTTGGATTGCGGGAAGTGGTTTTTTGTTCGATGGATATCACCGGACTAAGTCCGTTGATCTTATCCACATCAGGCCGCTCCATATTGCCCATAAAAGAGCGCGCGTAAGCCGAGAAGCTTTCCATATACCTTCTTTGGCCTTCAGCATAGATGGTATCAAAGGCCAGTGAGGATTTACCGCTGCCACTGATCCCGGTGATCACTACCAGTTTGTTGCGAGGCAGCAATACATCGATATCCTTAAGGTTATGCTCACGGGCGCCGAAAATCTCAATATTCTCAAATCCCGTGGCATCATAACCGTTTCCGGGTATTTGAGACTCATTAGTGATTTGAGAAGATTCTCGTTTCAAGACAGATTGAATTAAGCCACAAAGATACTATATTTTTAGCGAAAGCGAGGGGGTGCCATACAGACAAGAATACAACATCTGAGTCTACTATTATAAGAAATTTAGTACCTTCCAAAAGTGTCATGGTTGAGTATGACTCTGAGCTGAAACAGTATGGTCTGTCCACAGCCAAAAAGCCTTGACTCCTTAAACATTCAAACCAATTTCTATGCGAAGTATTCCCATAATCTTCTTTTTCATGTCTGTGCAAATCCTATGCGCTCAAGATCAGATGCAAACCGCTGATGGCAATCTTACCATTTATCCGGTCCTTCATGGAAGCTTGGTGCTACAGTGGAAAGGCATGGATATTCTGGTAGACCCTTATGGTGGTGGTAAACTTTATGAAAAATTCGAGCCGGCACTGGTATTGATCACCGATATTCATGGTGATCATTTTAATGCCAATACCCTTCAGGAACTAAACTTGAAAGATGCTTCCCTAATCGCGCCGGCAGCAGTGGCGGAGCTTATGTCGGATGAACTGAAGCAAAAAACGCAGGTACTGGCCAACGGAGAGACCACTTCCTGGAATGCCATAGAGATCAAGGGCATACCCATGTACAATTTACCAGAAACGGCAGACAGCCGTCACCCCAAGGGGCGAGGCAATGGTTATGTACTGACTCTGGGAGGAAAAAAAGTGTATATTTCCGGGGATACTGAAGATATACCTGAAATGAGAGCACTGACAGGAATTGATGTAGCTTTCATCTGCATGAACTTGCCCTATACCATGGATGTAGATCAGGCCGCAGATGCCGTAAGCGAATTCAAACCCAAGATCGTATATCCCTTTCATTATCGAGGGGGCGGCGGCAAGTTCAGCAACACAGAGAATTTTAAGGATCTGGTAGAATCTAAAACTTCACAAGTTGAGGTGCGACTAAGAAATTGGTATGGTAATTAAAAAAGGTACAAGCTTATTACTACTATGGAGCCTGGGGCTTTTGGTGTACGCCCAGCCCGCAACGGAGGTCTATGTTATGGATTTAACCCTGGGTCCGCTTATTTCCCTGGGTACCCCGCTTAATATTTCTCAGCATGCCGGATATGATAATCAACCTCATTTCCTGGCAAACGGAGACCTGCTGTACACCTCACTGCATGATGACCAAACAGAGGTAATGAAGTACAACATCTCTACAGGGGAAAATAAAAAGATTACCGACAGTGCGGGAGGAGAATACTCTCCTACTCCTTTGAGCGACGGACAACACTTCAGCACCATAATCCTGGAAAAATCGGGACGACAATTATTATGGAAATACCGCCTTGACGGCAGTGAACCACAAGTGCTGGTCCCGGATTTAAAGATCGGGTATCATTGTTGGCTGAACGATCAATTAATAGCCTCTTTTGTCCTGGGTGATCCCCCAACCTTACAACTTTGCTATTTGCAATCCGGAAAAAACCAGGTAATAGCCAGTAACATTGGCCGTTCCTTGCACAAGATTCCAGAGTCGGAGAAATTGAGT
>JAOTYN010000469.1 GCA_029861825.1 Cyclobacteriaceae bacterium | reverse complement strand
ATGCTCTTATGATCAGTTCCGTTTCCAAGACCTGGGTTTGAGGATCACCCTCTAGGTTATCCATGCGGTCCAGTAACAATTCAGTGGCTCGGGCACCCATTTCCTTGCCTGGATGTAGCACTGAGGTAAGCGCAGGTTCGTATAACTCTGCAATCTCCCAGTTACTAAAACCAACTACTGCTATATCTTGGGGTATCCGCAATCCGGCCTTTTTGATTTCCGTCATAGCTCCAATCGCCAACAGGTCGGCCGTAGCGAATAACCCATCAGGTCTTGGTGACAAAGTTAAGAAAGAACGGGCAGCTTGCCTGCCTTCTTCAATACTACCTTCCTCTACATCATAAACCATAGCCTTGTCGAATGACAGGTTTGCGGATTTCAATGCATTTTTGTAACCCTCAAACCGTTTCTGATTGATCAACAAACTAACAGGGCCGCCCAGATACACTATGGATTTGCAGCCTTGCTCCACCAGATGACCAACAGCAACCAGTGCGGCTTTAAAATCATCTATAATAACTTTATCGGCCTGCATAGACTCGCTGGCGCAGTCAAAGAATACTAGGGGGATGCCCCGTTCTTTAAACTCCAACAAGTGTCGAACGTTCTTGGAGTTCTTGGTTATGCATATCAACAGACCGTCCACTCTGCGGCTCAATAGTACTTTGGCCACATTAACCTCCCGATCGAAAGAGCCATTTGAAGAACAAAGTAGTACATTATACCCCGCACGCTGCGCCACCTCTTCTATACCGCTGATGACCGTAGAAAAAAAATGATGTACGAATTCAGGGATGATCACCCCTAAGGTCTTGGTTTTTTGACCTCTAAGGCTCACCGCTATGGTATTAGGCTCATAGCGCATTTTCTTTGCCAGATCCGCAACCTGTTTCTTGGTTTTGGTACTGATGTCCGGGTGATCTTTCAAGGCCCTAGAAACCGTCGAAGGGGACACACCTAGAATCTTTGCCAAATCCTTAATGGTGATCAAGCCGTTACCCATCTTCTGTCCAAATTGATGCGGACCCTGCACGGATGTTAATAAATCACATCCCTCAGGATCTAAGCTGGATTTAACTTATTGTTTGGAATATAAGTTACTATAAATGCCCTTCTCCTGCCTGTCATGTTTCACTTTTTTTACAGGGATGGACCTCAGCTAACGATTAATAGTTAGTTGTTAATCCCTCTCAAATTGCACAATTCTCAGAAACGATGAAATGGTAGGTCACTGGAAGTTTGCGGGTACATCCATCATTTGCGCAAACAATCCTTATGTCAGTGGGTATTAAGGTGTCGTTTTGACTACAAAATATGGGATTATATTGTCGAAACGGCAAAATTGTTTTTATGCAATCGATTGCGGTTTCGGTTGCACGTGAAAAATGCGATTTTCAGGCTAAAAAATCATGGTATTTAAGTATTATATTGTTAATATTGAAAGATAAAGGTGTTTCTAAACCGCAAACACCCCGTGTAACAGAAGACTCTAGTACAAAGAAATCAAGATTATATGATTGAACGCTTACCCCAATCACCTTTTATCAACCCTCTTACCAATCGCATCTCTTCAGGGTTGTTTGATTTCTTACGACTAAGTCCTCTTGTTGTTTAAACAAGCATTATAGTACTTAAATAATAATCAAACTAAACATTCTATGAAACACAGGTATCTCAATTTTAAATTTGTTGGGTTGTGTTTGTTTGCTATGCTCACCCTGCAATTTGCATGGGCACAACAAACAGTAACCGGCAAGGTCACCGACGCCGGCTCAGGAGAAAGCCTGCCCGGAGTAAACATCCTAATTAAGGGCACTACTTCTGGAGCGGTAACTGACCTGGACGGGAACTTTACCCTCACAGCGTCTGAGACAGACGTATTGGTGATTTCTTCAGTGGGTTATGTAGCCCAGGAGGTCGCCGTGGGATCCCGAACCGTTATCAATCTAAGTCTGGCTGAAGATATTCAGTCTCTTGACGAGATAGTGGTTACTGGATATGGCACCCAGGAAAAGAAAGAAATTTCAAGTTCCATTGCCAGCGTTAAAGCCGAGGATTTCAACACCGGTATGGTCAATGACCCTTCCCAACTAATTCAGGGTAAGGTTGCTGGACTGAACATTACCAAACCTGGTGGAGATCCTAATGATTCCTATACCATCCGTTTAAGAGGTGTAACCACCTTCGGAGCCAACCAGGAACCGCTGATCGTAGTTGATGGAATCGTAGGAGCTTCACTAGACCAGGTAGATCCCGCCGATATTGCCTCCATAGATGTATTGAAAGACGGCTCGGCCGCCGCCATCTACGGAACCAGGGGTTCAAGTGGTGTGATCATCGTCACTACAAAAACCGGTAAAGAAGGGTCTTTCAATGTAGACTACAATTCCTCGGTATCCTTCGATCAGATAGACCGGACCATGGACTTCATGACCGCTGCTGAGTATCGTGGGCTGTCTGGATCTGTAGATCTAGGATCCACCACGGATTGGCTGGATCAAGTCACTGAAACCGGTACCTCTCAGATTCACAATCTTTCCATATCCGGTGGTTCGGCTACTACTACCTACCGCGCCTCTGTCAACTTTAGGGACGTTCAGGGTATCGAACTCAATACCGGTTTTCAGAGAATCAATGGACGATTAAATCTGAGTCAAAAGGCCCTTAATGACAAAGCGACCTTTACTTTAAACCTGGCTCATACCAACAAAGAGGCCGAATTTGGTCCTGGAACTAAAGATGTTTTCAGATATGCTGTACTATCCAACCCTACCCTTCCGGTATTATTCGACGGTACCGCGGGATTAACCAACATAGGGGGATATGCAGAACGAGATATCTTCGATTACTGGAATCCTGTATCTATAGCTGAACAAGCTTTGGATGACGGTACGGATATCAGCACTGTGGGCCAGCTGCGTTTTGAATATGATTTCAACGATCTTATCCCGGGTTTACGGGGAACGGTGGCTTATTCACAACAATACGAAAACGAACTTCGGGGAGAGTACTATCCTTCTACCCTTAAGTTCAACAGTGGAAGCGCCAACAACGGAAATGCCCTAAGAACCTCGGTACAAAAAACCAATCAATTGTTCGAAACCATCCTCAACTGGGATGGCAACGCCGGTAAAACAGATATTGCCGTGCTGGCAGGATACTCCTACCAGGATTTCTTGGAAGAAGGTCATGGATTGGCTGGTGGCCAATTCCTTACTGACGAATTTACCTATAACAATATGTCAGCCGCCCAGGATTTTGCCAACGGACTTGGACAAGTGGGTAGCTACCGAGAGACCCACAAGCTTATTGCTTTCTTTGGTAGGGTAAATTTTAACATCGATAATACCTTTTTCATCTCTGCCAGCGTGCGTCAGGAAGGTTCATCACGATTTGGT
>JAOTYN010000467.1 GCA_029861825.1 Cyclobacteriaceae bacterium | reverse complement strand
CAGCACCGATACCACATCCAATCCTTTTTCCTGCACTAAGTACTTAACACAAAAAGAGGTATCCAAACCACCGCTGAAAGCCAATACTACTTTATTCTTTTTCATTTTTTAATTTCTTAGCGTTTTTTAAAAACTTCTTAAATCGCTCCCAACGACCTCCGTTGACGGTGTCTTGTTTATGGGCTTTTTGGGAACCACGGCTAGGCTCATATAGCATTCCGGTGCAGAGACAATGATGTCGTGAGGTTCTTTGAAGAATATCGTAATTGGGACAACTTCGACACCCTTTCCAAAACGATTCGTCTGTAGTGAGCTCGGAAAAAGTCACGGGTTTATAACCCAGGCCGGAATTGATCTTCATGACAGCCAGGCTGGTAGTAATCCCGAAGATCTTTGCCATAGGGTATTTCTTTCGGGAAAGATTAAAGATCTTTTCTTTAATACGCTTGGCCAGGCCTGTTCGGCGGTAGTCCGGATGAACGATTAATCCCGAATTGGCTACGTATTGCTCATGTCCCCAGCTCTCGATATAACAGAAGCCGGCCAATTGACCGTCACATAAAGCAATAACCGCTTTACCCTCTTCCATTTTGCGGATTATATATTCGGGAGTACGCTTGGCGATGCCTGTACCACGTTGTTGGGCAGCATGTTCAATAAGTTGGCAGACCTCTTGAGCATATCCCAAATGATCTTTGTCCGCATGATATACTTGTATATCCATTTCCAGATTGAAATAAAGGTAATCGACCCTGAAGAGGGGTCCGTTAAAAATGAGTAATTATGGTAAATTGATTGCATACCAGGTACGTAACCCGGCAAATAGTATTAGACCCCTAAGGGCCTCCTATTCCTCAATGCGGCATTAAGGATCAACCCGGTGGTTGGGCGATTATTGGTGTGATATGTTGCTTCTTTCAACATAAGTAGTGACAAATTTATACTATTTAGAACCAGAAATACAAATTTGGTTTAAAAAGAAGCTTAGAAATTTCTTCTTTCATTGAATCAATACAAGATTTATACCATATTCTATTCTCAAGGAAATCTCTAAATTACCGTATGTTAAGAATTTTAATATGCGCCCTGATAGCGCTATCCATTACTCAGTTACAGGCACAGAACAGAGCCCGGGAGCACGGATTAGATTTGGGTGTACTGCCTACGGGAACCTATAATGCCATCACAGATGTACCGGGCGTACAGGTTGGGCATTATACCATGGTGCTTGGGGACAGCGTTCGTACAGGGTTAACTGCCATAAAACCGCACCAGGGCAATATATTCCAAGACAAAGTGCCTGCCGGTATTTTCGTTGGAAACGGTTTTGGAAAATTAGCCGGCAGCACCCAGGTTAAAGAATTGGGGAATCTTGAAACTCCCATAGTACTGACCAACACCTTGAATGTAGGCTTGATGGTGGATGCCCTGGTCCAATATACCTTGGCGCTGCCCGGCAATGAGAGCATTCGTTCCGTGAACGCACTGGTAGGTGAAACCAACGACGGATGGTTGAATCAGATACGATACCCTGCACTTAGAGCGGAACATTTGCTGGAAGCGCTGGAGTCTGCTACCGGCGGTAAGGTAACAGAGGGCAATGTAGGCGCGGGTACCGGAACCATTTGCTTTGGATTTAAAGGCGGTATGGGCACCTCTTCCCGAACAGTGCCTGCTTCCTCCGGTGGATACACCGTGGGAGTGTTGGTCCAATCGAATTTTGGCGGGGTTCTGACAATCGACGGCGCTCCTTTGGGCAAAATATTGAAAAAGCACTATCTGGCCAATAAACTGTATGATCAAGAGGACGGCTCGTGCATGATCGTGGTGGCTACTGATGCACCACTTGATGCACGAAATTTACAACGGCTGGCCCAAAGAGCCATGTTGGGGCTTGGCCGTACCGGTGGCATTGCCAGTAACGGAAGTGGTGATTATGTAATTGCTTTTACCACACACCCGGACCTTCGTATAGCTTACGACAGCCGGGATCTTCGTCACATACCCGTCTTGCCCAATAATGCTCTGTCCCCTTTATTCCTGGCGACTATTGAAGCTACGGAGGAAGCCATTATCAATTCCCTTTTTGCGGCCGAAACCATGACAGGTTTTAAGGGCAGGACTGTTGAGTCCTTGCCCTTGGAGCAAGTTTTACCCCTACTCAAGCGCTATGGAGTTATCCAAGACTAACGAATTACAGATCTGGTTCAATGGGTCTTATGTGTCCCGGAGTCAGCCCATTTTAAAGGCCGGTGATCTAGGCTTGCACCGGGGTTATGGGGTTTTTGACTTCTTTCGATTCGTAGGTTCCCAACCCTTTCTCTGGGACCATTATTTTGAGCGGTTCAAGGCCTCTGCTAAGGGACTTGGTTTAGAGATTACCTACTCCGTGGAGGATCTAAAGAAGATTTGTTCTCAATTGGCAACCTGGCAACGATCAGATTCCGTGGGTATTAAAATGACCTTAACGGGTGGCTATTCTGTGGATGGCTATACTCCTGAGAATTCCAATTTGATCATTACACCACATATTCTAAGTCCTCCTTCAGGGGACAAATACCGGGAAGGTTTTAAGGTAATTACCCACGAATACCAACGGGAAATGCCCCATATAAAGACCATCAATTACTTGCGGGGCATCAAATTACTTCCAGACCTTCAAGTAGCGGGCGCCGATGATGTGCTGTATCACAATAAAGGGATCATTACGGAATTCCCCAGAAGTAATTTTTTTATGGTAAGGCAGGGTAGAGTAATGACTCCCGGGAACAATATCCTTTCAGGAATTACCCGAAAAAGCGTTTTGTCGCTACTACAAGTAGAAGAACGAGAACTTGATCTGGATCTACTTGCTCAGGCTCAGGAAGCGTTTCTTACTTCCACTACCAAAGGGATTATGCCGGTAACACAGATCAATGGCCGGGTTCTCAACCACGGGGGTCCAGGCCCCATGACCCGTAAGTTGATGCAAGCGTTTAGCCAACTACAAGACCAGTGCCCCCCTGCTATTCCATAAGCAAAGTGGTGGTTCGGCTGCTCTTACCAGTAACACTAAAGCATTTAACTTTGACTGTGGCACCAGCCGGAATCTCCAGGGGCCCCTCATAGCGAGTTGATTGTAAAGTAGGCTCGCTGCCATCGGTAGTAAAGTGGATTTGTAACCCCGGGAGTGCTACGTTAGCCTGCATTAGACCATCTTCCAAAATCACTCCGGGAGGTGGGAGGCGGTAATTGACCGAACCCCAAAGGTGGTCCATACGTGGCAGGTCCCTTTGTGCTAAGGTGTTGGCAAACCGGTTCCAGGCTTGATCTAATCCGTCCATTCGATCTGAGCGCGCTGTGAAATTAGCCCAATCAGGGTCGGGAGCCCAAGCCCTTTCTGCAAGCGCTAACAATTTA
>JAOTYN010000468.1 GCA_029861825.1 Cyclobacteriaceae bacterium | reverse complement strand
AATACGGGTACCCTTCCTGATCTCAAAGGAACCAACTGCGCGGCACTGAACGTCAATGGTATCCAGGGGCCATCAAATGATAATTCACTAAGCGATAGAGTGGAAGAAGCTGCTAAGCTGAAATTTTCATCACCTTTCAGGGCTACATGGGGAATATGCTGACCGGTTTTTAACAGTTCCTGTTGCAGGGTAGTAATATGCTCAGGCTGCATCCAAACTTCCGGGGTGTGGTTATTTTTTATGCATAAAGCCGCGGCCATACCCACGGCCTGGGCACTGTGCGCACAGGTCATCATCACCCTGGTGGAGCCAAATGCCAAATGAGATGCGCTGATAATGCGTCCTGCCAAAAACAGATTTGGGATATTCTTACTGATAAGACAGCGGTAGGGAATTTCGTAGATACCTTTACTATGCCATTGGTTGCAGCCCGGTTTCTCGCTGTACACGCCATCAGCCGGATGGATATCAATGGCCCAGCCTCCAAATGATACTGTATCTTCGAAATGCCGTTGCTGAACAATATCACCTTGAGTCAGCATATGGTATCCTTCAAATCGACGGCTTTCTCTTTTACCCGGGATGTGACCTACCCATTCTAATGTCAGATTGGCGGCTTCCGGAAAATTACCGGAATTTTTTATATAGTCCCACACTCCGTAAACCACCTTCCACAGCTCCCATTTAATGGTCTCCGTTTCGTGTACTGTATCGAGCCTGCCTCCATATTCAATCCACCACATCCAGCAAGCCTGGTCTTTCACGGAAAAGTTCCGGTAACGAGGCACCGTTGTGATATCCTTTAGGGCAAATGCCGGAGGTACGTAGGTAACCGGCCGGCCTACGTCCTTGCTCATAAAATAGATGGAGTGCCCCAATAATTCGCCATACTCCTGACTGGGAGCAAATGGTTCACCAAACTCTTCTGCCGCTTCCGCGCCCATTCGGAATGCCGCACCGGACTGGAATGCGATAATGCCATCACCAGAAGCATCACAAAACAAAGGGGCTGTGATCTTGTATTCGGTGGAATTCTGACTGCAAAAGGCCAGAACTTCTGATATGACATCTCCGGTGGATTTTTGAGTACTAAATGCCGCAGTATTGAGGAGTAATGTGATATTTGGTTCAGCCCATACTTTCTCCAGTAATACCGTATCAAATATTAACGCATTACCTTCTGGATTGCGGTACAGATTTTCTACCACCAACTCATCTATAACACCCCCTTCACGAGCCCATCGATTGTTATTACCCATATGGGAGGTAGCTCCCAAGGCCCATAAGCGCACTTCACTGGAAGCGTTGCCACCCAGTACCGGGCGGTCTTGAACCAATACTACTTCAATCCCTTGGCGGGCGGCAGTTAGGGCGCAGCAAGTGCCTGCTAATCCGCCTCCCACCACCACCAGATCAGCAGATAACACTACTTGATGGAGTGGCCTTTGTGATTGCGGTTTATTGAAGATCATAGCATGTGAAGCTGATTTAATATAGGGGAAATATTCTGATTAATAATAGCTAAAGAGGGGCTGCGCCAATAAATACTGTTGAAATACAGTATGAAGATGGGTTCAACGATCAACGAATATCAAGCAAAGTAAGCGGTTGCAGCATAAAAAATTTATATGGGGGCTGATCTTGTTTTTTATACTGCCAAGACCTACTTTTGTAGACCCTTAAGCAAAATGGCTTAGGGAAAAACACAAAACCAGTATTTATATACCGCGGGGTGGAGCAGTTGGTAGCTCGTCGGGCTCATAACCCGAAGGTCGTAGGTTCAAGTCCTACCCCCGCTACTACTCAAGACCTGACTTTTAAGTCAGGTCTTTTTTTATCTGAATTACAAAATTAATTGCTCAAACTATAAACCGACTTACAGGCTCATGTCCGTCAGACGGACGCAGGATCAAAGACTGTGAATCCAAAATGAATCCCGAACAGTGTTTCTTTTGCAGGTAATATTTCTATTTTTAGGCCCATGAAATCTCTTATCGAGAACGGCCCTGCCTTCAGGGAAGCGTATGATGCCAGTACCGCGGAAGCCCATAGCTATTTTGATAAAGTAAAAGAATGGTTGTCGGCCCAGGATGAGGACCTGGCCACGATCGATCAACAGGCTGCTAAATTTGGTGATAAGGCCTTGCCTTTTCGGACCATGCTCAAGTTCATTGAATCAGAAAATGCCATCCGAACGCTGCAGCAGCCTACCTTACTCACTTTGATTAATCCAGTGTACAAAGAAACAGGGCGGATGCAGCCTAGAGCGGAGCACCCACACGGAGAAGATTCATTGCGCACAAAGATTCAATGTATGCGGTATTTTGAATCCCTCAACTCCAATTTCAAGGGCCGTATCTTTGTTATTGATGATGACTGTCCGGAGGGTTCCGGACAAATGGCTGAGCAAATACTACAGCAATACCCGGGGTCGCCCCACCGGGTCTTTTTTTTAGGTAAGGCTATCGATGAAAATGATCCGGATTTGCCTCCTGGAATCACTCATAAAGATGGACAAAACCGCAGCGTTAAAGGTGGAGCGGCGCTATTTGGGATGAGCAAAGCCCTACAAGTAACTACGGACGATCTCCATATCATCGTGGATAATGATGCTGATCTCTCCGTGCATCCTATGCAACTGGGTTTATTGATCAAGGATATTGCACAGGGCGAGGCTAAGGCGGTAATCGGTTCCCGCCGGGAGGACGATTCGGTGGCGTTGATAGGAGAAAGCCGCAATCGAAGAGGATCTTTGTTTATAAAGATTTGGCAATATTTATTGCCGGAATTAGCAAAGACCATAAATGATACCAACCGGGCGTTTAAGGGATTTGAAAGTGAGGCGCTGCGGAAGATCTTGCCTTTGATACGCATCTATACGTTTCCATATCAGATCGAGTTGTTGCAGGCCTGTATATCAAAGGGAATTCCCATGGTGAAGAAGGGAATTGCCTATATCGACTCGGAAGCGGCATCCACTCAAAATGAAGCGAATATTACAGAGACTTATTTAAATCAGATCCATCAGATCATGGACATTGCCATTAGATATAAAACTATTCCAGCATCCGACCCCTTGATGAACCACCTCCGATCAGTGTCGGAAGAAGAATGGAGGAAGATCCAAGTAAATCCGCCGGAGAATCTGTTGGGATTGTTGGCAAAGCCCACCTAATTTCAATAAATACAAGTTGAAAAAATCCGATCCCCTTCTCTACGTATAATAATTGATTGAAGGGGCTTCGAATGGTGATGTCGCGCTTACCGGAGGCTCTGTTCTCACGGCAGCCCGGGTCAGTACACTCCAATTGCTATCCTGCCAATTTATCGATACCTTATAGCAGCGGCTAGGTACATTTCAACAAGAGGAATCCGCCAAACTCTCCACAACCCAAAATT
>JAOTYN010000466.1 GCA_029861825.1 Cyclobacteriaceae bacterium | reverse complement strand
ATCATTACGCCCTCTTGGCACATAACATAGGCAACCACGCCACTATTAGCTTTGGACACCACTATCAAATGGCTGATGTCTCCCAAGATTATGACGGTGAGGACAGGTTATTTCTGGATTCGCTTCCCTCCGAAAATTTCTTTGAAAACAAGTTCTTTGAAGGAGCAGTTATGGCCATCGAATTGGATAACCGAGATAACCCGCGGCTACCAACCAGAGGCATCCATTGGGTCACAGATGCCCGGGGATACCTGGGACTGAATAGCCTGTCGCAGGACTATCTTACTTTAAACTCTGAACTGGCTCTTTATTTTAGTGTCAGGTTACCCTCACGACTTACCTTTGCCTTCCGATTTGGTGTTGGCCACAACTTTGGGGACACTGAGTTCTATCAAGCCCAAACCCTAAGTGGAACTAAGAACTTACGGGGTTACCGAAAGAACCGTTTTATTGGTGACAGCCGATTTTACAACAACACTGAATTAAGATTAAAGATAGCTACTATACGCAATAAGATACTCCCTGTGAGTGTAGGCATCAATGCTTTTCATGATGTGGGAAGAGTTTGGGTTGACGGTGAAGATTCCAATAAATGGCATAACAGCTACGGCGGAGGAGTGTGGATCGCTCCATTAAATGCAGCCGTGATAAACTTAGATCTGAGCAACTCCGAAGAACAACTGCTCTTTAACTTAAGGTTAGGCTTCCTGTTCTAAAATTGGATTGCGCAAAAACTTAATCAATCTTCTTGCATTTATAAACCGAACGGTTTATTTTTCGTATAAATTACAAAGACCGATTGATGACAGCAGTCAAATTGCGTAAATCCGAGCGTACCAGGCGCTATATTATTGAAAAATCCGCCCCGATTTTCAACAAAAAAGGGTACTCAGGCACATCTCTTCAAGATCTTATGGATGCTACGGGGTTAACCAAAGGGGGTATCTACGGAAATTTTGAAAATAAGCACGAGATTGCCGCCGCTGCCTTCGAATATAACAGCCGTTATATTCTGGATCAGGTGAAAGCCAGTGTATTAAAGCAAACCACCGCCAAAGGGAAGATGTTGGCCATTACTGAGTTCTATCGGAACTACATTTATCAACCTGCTCTTAGCGGCGGGTGTCCTTTACTAAACACCGCGGTAGAAGCCGATGATATGCATCCGGAGCTTAAAGAAAAAGTACTGAGATCTTTGGATTACATCCGCAGATCGTTCATTTACATAATAAATGAAGGCATTGAGCTTGGGGAGTTCAAATCCGGATTAGAACCCGATCGCTACGCCACTATCTTTCTTTCCCTTATTGAAGGCGGCATCATGCAGATGAAAATATACAAGAAGTCCAAGTATCTGATTGATTCGCTGGTCCATATGGAAGAAATTATTAAAAAAGAATTAAGCGTTTAATTTATTGAATAAATTAAACCATTCGGTATATTTTTCATAAGATTTCGTTTGATAGACCTAATCTAAACCTTGATAAATGACCAACTCGTTTAAATACCCATGATCTTTTAAACCAAAAGGTTTATAATTATGCTTAAATAAGCTATGGAAACACCGGTGCATCATTTATTAAACCCTATTGTTGCTGAGAAGTCCCCAATTCCTTCAAGGAACGGAAAGCTACCGGCAATAGTACCCTGGCTGCGCCTGTACTTTGGAGTAGTGGGTAGGTTACTACCCAAGTTCGCTGCTGGTCAGGCCTTGCGTTTGTTTGGCACTCCCAGAGGCCGTTACCAAGGAAAAGGGACTAAATCTATCCGCACTAAATCCAAACCATTCACAGTTAAGAGTGATGGCCTGAAAATTCAAGCCTACCTTTGGGAAAATGACGGCCCCACCGTGCTACTAGTGCATGGTTGGGAAACCGGGGGAATGCATATGTCCAGCTTTGTGGAACCGCTGTGCGCTTTGGGTTTTCAGGTTGTGGCCATCGACGGACCCGCTCATGGGAACTCACAGGGGGAACAAACCAATTTGCCCCATTTTGCAGCGGCTATCTTCAGTGTGATCCAAAACTTAGGTTCCGTTAATCATATTATTGCCCATAGTTTTGGGGGCGCCGCCAGTGTATACCTGGCCTCACAATATTCCCAGCAAGTGCCTTTAGACAAGATGGTCCTGATCAATGTGCCTAACAGATTGGAGCGGATTATCGGGGACTTTGCCAGGTTTCTACGCCTACCGGCCAAGGTTGAGCTAGCCATGCAAGAAGGCATCATGAAAAAATTTGAGGTTGATCCCAAGGAGATACAAATATCTAAAATGGGTAAGTACATGGAGGTTAATGAGATCCTGGTGGTTCACGATCGATTCGATGATATTGTGCCCCTCTACAATGGGCTGGAAATTGTTCATGGTTTAGAACAGGCCTGCCTACTGGAGTGTGAAAACCTGGGGCACAATCGTATTCTCAAAAACCCCCAGGTGATCACGCGAATTGGACAATTCTTAAAAGACGATCTGAAATATTAACTATGCCAGCTATAAGCAGTGGTCTATTAATGTACCGGCGTCAAGCTCGAGACTGGGAGTTCTTTTTGGTTCATCCTGGAGGTCCTTATTTCCGTAATAAAGATGCGGGATCCTGGAGCATCCCCAAAGGACTGATCGATGGGGAGGAACAACTGCTGAATGCTGCCATCAGAGAATTTCAAGAAGAAACCGGCATTCTGCCACACCCTCCTTTCCAAGAGCTGGGTAGCGTAAAACAAAAAGGTGGTAAGCGGGTACACGCCTGGGCCTTCCAAGGCGAATGGGATCCATCACAGGGACTGCAATCCAATACTTTTGAACTGGAATGGCCTCCCAGGTCGGGTAATCGTCAAGAATTCCCTGAAATCGACCGGGCAGGATGGTTCAGACCCGAGCAGGCCGAAGTCAAGATCCTGGAAGCTCAAATACCCTTTCTGCAAAGGGCATTAGAGTTATTGCTATAGTGTCACAAACTCCACACGTCGATTAGCAGCTTTACCTTCTGGCGAGCTGTTCTCGGCCACCGGTTGCGACTCTCCCTTACCCCCAACGGTCATTCGAGAAGCGTCGATTTTAAAGTCACGGGTCAAAGCCTGCTTAACAGCCTCCGCTCTTTTCTCCGAAAGCTCCTGATTGCTGGAATCATCGCCATCGCTATCGGTATGACCGATTATATTAATACGCATGTCACTCTCACCCATAGCCAGAGCTATTTGACGGATCACTCCGTAAGACTCCGGCTTGATGGTGGCCGAGTTTACGTCGAACCGGATACCATTGGTGGATACTTTGCCTTCCGTTAGCAATTGACTGCGCAGATCCAAGCCGCCTTCGGAAATTTTCAGATTGCGAATGAATAGTTGCTCCTTGCCGTCCTTAAAATAATAAGGCTCAAATCCGAGGTATTTTATAGCGTTA
>JAOTYN010000465.1 GCA_029861825.1 Cyclobacteriaceae bacterium | reverse complement strand
CCCCAATAGTAGGTATAATAGACCCAGGGGCCTCTGGAGGGATAGACATAGGCCTTTTCCTGAAACCACAAAACGATATTGATGTAAAGTGTGATGGCACCCGCACTGGCATAGCATACATAACCCCAGGAAGTACCTAGGATCAGCCCTACACTTCCGGCAATTAACAGGGGTAAGACTACCAGCCAGTCTGCCCAGGCCGCCCCTAATGCGGAACGAAAATGCGTGGGATCCCGCCATTCCTTACCTTTTCCGATCAACAGGTCCTTAGTTTTCCGACCCTCAGGAAGTAAAAGCATCCGTAATTGGGCATAGAACAAGGGTAGCGTGGTGACAAATCCCCAGGCAATGAGGATGTAGGTAAAAATGGTGGGCTTCAGCATGTTGGTTAAGCGTTAAAACTAAGTTAATCCCCTAGCTGGGAGCAAAAAATTTGAACAGGGTAAGCAAGCCTACTACTATGCACGTCACTCCAATAAAGGATCTGTGCTTCAACGCCGGAAGCCGGCTGATGAAATAGGCCGCCATGGGTACGGCAATCAGGCTTCCCAGCACCAGGGAGAAGGTTAAAGACCAATTCAATGGCTGCGGGCTGGCCACAAAATAAGCCAAAGCACCTGTAAGACTGATCAAACTTTCCGCCATAGAGGCAATACCGACGGCCTTTCGGCTCTCCACCCCAGAAAACATTTGTCCCCCTACTACCACGGGCCCAAATCCTCCGCCGGTTACCCCCTTATTAAAGGCTGCAAAGAAACTCAACAACACCAGGCGCAGCGGTGAATACCTGCCTTCCCACTTCTTTCTCACCAGCATGAATATACCTACAGCTACTATTAGCCCCGCTATATATCCGATTACCACCCATTGCGGCAGGCTGATGGCCGCCCACACCGCTGCTATTACCGCCAGTAATCCTGAAACGGCGATCAGTCCCATAATCTCAATGTCATCCCGGGCCTGGAAATCAATGTTCTTGAATTTGTGATGCCAGAACGCCGCCAGAAAACCGATTCCAATGTTGCTAATGAGAATAGCAGGTACAATTTCCAGAGGGGAGAAGTCCATTAAAAGCAAAATGGGCGACATAGCGGTGCCATAGCCCATACCGGCACTGGCATCTACAAACTCCCAGAAAAAGGCCAGAAGTACTACCCATATCATTATTTGCGGCATATAGTCCATATAGCCTTAGGATATTGATTTAGTAAGATAGAAGACTCAAGCGGGCTGCTCTTGGTGAAAAGTCCTGGTAATCGGTGATCTTCATCACCAAAAAAGGGGTCTTCATCTGGTAATTTTAAGGACCTTATATCCGGATAACTACCATGACTGAAAATACTTTGTGGGTATTTGCGGTGATCTTATTATTCGTCCTGGGGAGCAATATTACTAACCTGGCAATGATTGTGGGGATAGCGTCGCTAATTCAAACCCTTGAAGTTAATTCAACCCCTTGAAGTATCTGAAATGAGTGTGACCCTGACCATTCCGGTCATGCTGTTCTTCAGTCTGACATTACTCTATTTTATTAGATCCAACTGGCAAGTGGATCGCAATCAAGGATTGATAGTGTTGACTTTGTATCATACTTTTTTGATACTGGTGGTTGTAATTGGAATAGATTAAGCGATGGTTTTTACTTATATTTTACATTTTGTGTTTGGGGAGGTAATCCCAAACAAATGGGAATTAAATAACTTAATCCACTGGTGTAACCCTAGCGCCAATAGAATTATTTCATATGTCCAATAGCTATTTTTATGAATATGCCCGTAGCCTTGAATTTCCTGAGGAGTTCTGGCGGGAACAAGCTCAGGCCATTAACTGGTTTGAATTTCCACCCAACATCCTGACTCAGGAAACTGACCCCCAACTTTATAGCTGGTTCAAGGGAGGAAAATTAAATACTTGTTATTTGGCCCTGGATTATCATGTTAAACAGGGCAGGGGAGATCAAATTGCACTGATATATGATTCGCCGGTTACCGATACCCAACAAGAATTTACTTATCGGCAATTATTGGAAGAGACCCGACTATTTGCCGGGGTGTTGAAAGATCTGGGGGTTGAAAAAGGAGATAGAGTGATCATTTATATGCCTATGATCCCGCAGGTTATATTCGCCATGCTGGCCTGCGCCCGATTAGGTGCGGTGCATTCGGTGGTCTTTGGAGGATTTTCTGCGCGTGAGTTAGCCATACGCATCGATGATGCCCAGCCCAAAGTTATTCTAGCCGCCAGCGGAGGCATGGAGATCAATAAGATCATTCCTTATAAACCTATTTTGGATGAGGCTATGCAGCAGGCCCAGCATGATCCCGGCTCCTGTGTGATCTATCAAAGACCTTTTGTTAAGGCCACCCTGCTGGAGGGTCGTGATTTTGACTGGGAAGTGCTGAAGAGCCAGGCCACTCCTGCAGAGTATGTAAGTGTAGATGCCACCGATCCTTTGTATATCTTGTACACCTCTGGTACTACCGGTACCCCCAAAGGAATTGTAAGGGACAACGGAGGACACGCGGTAGCCTTGTATTATACCATGGATAAGATCTATGACGTTAGGCCTGGTGATACCTACTGGGCGGCCTCGGATGTGGGCTGGGTAGTAGGCCATTCCTATATTGTGTACGGACCTTTATTGTATGGGTGTACCACCGTATTATATGAGGGCAAGCCCGTAAGAACTCCAGATGCAGGGGCTTTTTGGCGGGTTATTGAGGAACATAAGGTTAAGGTCTTTTTTACGGCGCCTACGGCTTTCCGTGCCATTGTAAAAGAAGATCCTCAGGGTGCTTTACTTGAAAAATATGATATCAGTAGCTTGAAATATCTATTTCTGGCAGGGGAAAGAACGGATGTAGCCACTTTAGAATGGTGTATGGAGGCGCTAAAGGTGCCGGTCATTGATCATTGGTGGCAGACTGAATCCGGCTATCCAATGCTATCCATTATGGCAGGTATTGCCCTGGAAGAGGTCAAGCCCGGCTCCGCCGGATTACCGGTTTGCGGATTTGATATTCAGATTCTGGATGATGCTGGAAATTCCCTTCCCGCTACGGAAGAGGGTTCGGTGGCCATTAAATATCCTTTGCCTCCCGGTTGCTTGACCAATTTATGGCGCGACACCAAACGCTACAAAGAGTCCTACCTGGAATCTTTTCCGGGATATTACTCTTCCGGGGACGGAGGCTATAAGGACCAAGACGGATATGTATTCATCACCGGCCGTATGGACGATATTATCAACGTTGCGGGGCATAGACTTTCCACTTCCACCATGGAAGAAGTATTGTCGGCCCATGACGCGGTGGCAGAATGTGCGGTAATCGGCATTTATGATAAGTTAAAAGGACAAATACCGGTAGGGTTCTATATCGTAAAATCGCATATCGATACTCCGGAT
>JAOTYN010000464.1 GCA_029861825.1 Cyclobacteriaceae bacterium | reverse complement strand
TCCAGCAGAAAATGACAGAATCTCCAGCTGTCCCTTTACGAATTGGTATACATTTAGGAGAGGTCTATTTTAAAGACGGTAATTATCTTGGGGATGGAATTAATATTGCCAGCCGGATCCAATCGGAGGCAGAAGAAGGGCAGATCTTTGTGTCCGAGGCGGTATTTCAAGCTGCCAAAAACAAACCAAATTTCAAATTCGAAGCAATAGGTTCTCGCCATTTAAAAAATGTGGATCATCCCATCAAGATCCACCGGGCGCAGGTCACCAGTTTTTCGGAACAGCCGGGGATTCAAAGATCTTCAAAGAACCACCGTTGGCTGTATTGGGCGGCGGCCATTTTAATACTGGGTGGAGCCACTTTTTTTATTGGCCGCCAAACGGGGTTTAACACAGCTCCGGCTGCAGACCACATTCCATCGATCCTGATCCTGCCCTTCGAAGAGCAAAATCCGGGGAACGAAGAAAATTATTTTGGTGTAGGGGTTGCTGATGAGATCCGGTCGAAACTATCCAGTATCAGGCAATTAGAGGTAAAATCGCGTTCTTCCTCCCTGTTTTTACAGGATAAGAACTGGAGTGCCAAAGAAATCGCAGACCAGTTGGAGGTGCAGTATATCCTGGAAGGAACGATCCGGCAACAAGACGACCAGGTATATCTGAACCTTTCATTGATCAATGCCCGGGAGGATCAGCTTATCCAACCGATCGATTATCGCGGGACCCTTAGTACCGACTTTATTGGTGTACAAAATGAAATTGCCCGGACGGTCATCGAACTGATCAAGATAACCCTCCTGCCGGAAGAGCAAGAAAAATTAGCGGAAGTTGCCACCGATAATTTCGAAGCTTATAAATATTACTTAATGGGATTAACCTATTTCTATAAAGGCAGTTTACCGGAATACCAGAAGAAAGCGAAGCAGTATTTTCGCCAGGCGATCCAGGAAGATTCCGGTTTCGTGGTTGCGTATGCCGGCTTGGCCGAAGCGTTCATGTTCGGAGCAGGGTTTGGCTACAAATCCACCGCCGAGGCCTTGGAAAATGCCCAACCATTGGCCGAAAAGGCCTATCAGCTGGATCCCACGTTGGCCGAAACGAACCAGGTGATGGGTACCATCTATTTCCATTTGGGAAATTTTATTAAGGCGGAAGAACGACTGAAACAAGCCATTGAATTCGATCCCTCCCATGAGTTGTCATATGCTTATCTGGCCCACATCTACCGGGTTATGGGGCGCTATGACCAGGCCCTGGATCAAATGAATATAGCCATCCGCCTCAATCCATTTAGCCCTACTATGAAATTCAATTTTATCATGGTACTCATCGAGGTGGGCCGCATAGACGAAGCCATTACTGTAGCCGATTCTTTTTTGCTTGACTATCCTCAATCCAATATATTATTGTTGGCAAAAGGATTGGGCCTCACCATGCAAGGTGCCTATGACGAGGCCATTGAAACGTTTTTATCCAGACCGGTAGAGACGAAAGCATTTCATTGGATGTTGGGATATACCTATGGACTTAAGGGGGATAAGGTAAAAGCAAGGGAAGTACTCGACTATTTACTGGAAAAGGCCAAGAAAACCTATATTTCGCCCTCGCAGATTGCCTGTGTATACCTGGGTCTGGGTGACATGGAAAAGGTGTACGAATGGTTTAACAAAGAAGATTCTATTTATTTCAAATTGTTCACTATGTTTAGTGAGCTGCGTCATGATCCCAGGCTAAAGGAGGCTTTTGCTTTTATGCAGCCCTTTCTGGATTGATTGCATGGGCTAAGTTGAAAAATGTCTTTTTAATTAGTTATCCCCAGCGGCAGCGCCCTATGAATCCCTTATCCGCACTCATCGCTACTTCATACCCATTTCCTGAGGGTACTCGGTTTGGAATCCCTTGTATATATGTGAAGCGTCCAGATGAGAAAATATCAGAGTCATCGACTTCGCCTACTGGAACCAGTCGGCATAACTCCCATGGCTCGAAATCCTGGCTTTGATAATTGATTTTAGACCTGACAAGAAATAGACAGTGCCTGTCTATACTAGCCGCCAGTTGATCTTCTATTATTCTAATGTAATTCATTCATTACCAGAGGAGATCTCACAAAATCTCAGAAACAACATGAAAATTAACAGCCAACGGTCTTATGCAACTCATTATTACAATTATAAATAACTAGTTGATAATTAGTTATTTATGTGAATATTTCTTTGAAAAAGTAGCCCCACCAGGACTCGAACCTGGATCTAGAGTTTAGGAAACTCCTATTCTATCCCTTGAACTATGGGGCCAAGTTTCTGGATCATAAATAACGCCTGCCAGCGGTCGTCTTCAATATCACAGCATGTAAAACGTAGGCGCAAAGGTCTTAATTTCTTCAAGAGATACCAATCTGCAAGGGCTAAAAGACTCAAGGATCTAGTGTCGCTGATATGGACTACTTTCATACTGCCTCACGGTGCCAAATGAATAAATCCGCCGTCAATCGGATAATCACTTCCGGTGATAAAGGAGGCTTCGTCAGAGCAGAGGAACAGTGCCAGATGTGCTACCTCCTCTGGTTTGGCCATGCGGCCAATAGGTTGTGTTTTTGCCAGGGTGTCGTACATTTCATTTTCTTTCCCAGGATAGTTCTTTGCCAGGTAATCATCAACTAGCTGTGTATGTACTCGGGCTGGTGAAATGCAATTGCATCGAATCCCCTGGTCGATGTAGTCCAACGCTACCGAATACGTCATCATCAATACGGCACCTTTCGTCATCGTATAGCCAAAGCGCTCAGGTATACCCACCGACGATACTACGGAAGCCATATTGAGAATTACACCACCACCGTTTTTCCTCATGAGCGGTACACAAGCATACATGCCATTGTATACGCCCTTTACATTTACCTGATAGAGTCGGTCAAAGTCAGCTTCGCTAGTTTGTTCGAGGTTTCCGACGAAACCGATGCCTGCATTATTGACCAGGATATCGATCGGATGCTGAGCCTGGATCTGCTCTAGATTCTGAATCATTTCATCCTGATCTGATACATCGCAAGCATGGGCAAAAGCAATGCCCTCCTCGGTTTCAATTTCACCTGCCACTGCATTTACGCTCTCGACGTTTATATCCAATAAATGAACGGTAGCTCCGCTCCTGGCAAAGATTTTTGCCATAGACCTGCCAATCCCACTGCCGGCACCGGTGATAACTGCTACTTTCCGGTCTAGCCTGAATTTTTTCATGCACCTTGGTTTGTCGACATTAAAATAAAAAGAATGTTCCAAGAAAAAAGTAAAAGAGCGGTCGGCAATGACTGCCGCCGCTCTTTACATTTAACCCTAAAACCGTTTCTAGTTTCTCGGTCAGGGTGAACCATTTAAATTATCAAAACCAAAACATCATTCACTTTTA
>JAOTYN010000463.1 GCA_029861825.1 Cyclobacteriaceae bacterium | reverse complement strand
TGGAACAGGTTTTTGTGGATGGATTTACCAGGGCTAAAACCTATGGGGCAGCCTGGAATAAATACAATGACTTATCGAATCGGGCCAGAGCATCGGAACTACCTCCTCGCCGTGATTTGGCATTGGAGGCACTATGGGAAATCCTACAAGGAGAACGATATATTACCTGTCATAGCTATGTGCAATCCGAAATAAACATGTTAATGAAGATTGCAGAGCAATTTGATTTTCGGGTGCAGACCTTTACGCACATCCTGGAGGGTTACAAAGTAGCTGATAAAATGCAAGCCCATGGTGTGGGAGGGTCCACTTTTTCCGATTGGTGGGGTTACAAGTATGAAGTTATTGAGGCTATTCCTTACAATGCCAGCCTGATGACTGGTGAGGGGGTGGTCACCGCCATCAACTCCGACAACGCTGAAATGGGAAGGCGTTTGAATCAGGAGGCCGCTAAATCTATCAAATACGGCGGTATGTCAGAAGAAGATGCCTGGAAGATGGTCACCCTGAACCCCGCCAAATTACTACAGCTGGATCACAGGATGGGGAGTATAAAAGTGGGCAAAGACGCCGATCTGGTATTGTGGACCCACAATCCTTTGTCTGTCTACGCCACTGTGGAACAAACCATGATTGATGGTGCCGTTTATTTTGACCGTATCAAGGACGAACAACATCAACGGATAGTGGCTAGTGAGCGTAATCGCCTTATCCAAAACATTTTGCAGAGTGGTGAAAAGCCCGGAGGTTCTACCGCTAAGCAGCCCCCGCCTCAGTTACATTGTGAAGATCTGATTTATGAAAACTAAAGCCATGAAAATTCCATATACACAAACTCTGTATTTGCTGTGCATTTTAGTGATCAGTGCATTCGCAGCATTTGGTCAAGTGGTTGCTCCGGCTTCCCCACAATCCCAACCCATTGCTTTGGTAGGAGCTACGGCGCATATCGGCAATGGAGAAGTTATTGAACGATCAGTGATCATTATAATAGACGGCAAAATTTCGGAAGTTTTGTCAGCAACTGGTGTGGATCGCCAGATAGAAGGATATAAAATCATAGAAGTTGGAGGGATGCATGCTTATCCCGGATTGATATTACCAAACTCTGAATTAGGTCTCTCGGAAATCTCCGCGGTAAGAGCCACTATCGACCGAGCTGAACGCGGCGGCCTGAATCCTAATGTACGCAGTATAATTGCCTACAATACCGATTCCGAGATTATACCCACCATGCGATTTAATGGTATCCTTATGGCACAAGTTGCCCCGGTAGGAGGATTAATATCGGGAAGTTCCAGTATGGTGCAATTAGATGCCTGGAATTGGGAAGATGCTGCTTTTAAGGTTGATGAAGGAATTTATCTGAATTGGCCTTCCAAGTTACTATCGGCACGCTGGTGGATGGGTGAAACGGAGCCGCGTAAGAATGAGAACTATGATAAGAATTTGCAGGATCTCACCAAATTGATGACCGATGCCCAGGCCTATGCCCAGGACGCCCCTCAGGATCCAAACCTTAAGCTAGAAGCAATGCAAGGTTTATTCGATGGGTCAAAAGCGATTTACATCCGTGTTAACCAGGCCAGTGGTATTGTGCAGAGCGTGCAGTTGACCAGATCATTGGGTGTTAAACGCATAGTAGTGGTAGGGGGTAGCGAAGCGCTGATGGTAAAAGACTTTCTTAAGGAAAACAATATTCCGGTTGTTATAGGACAAGTACATCGTTTACCGGGGCGCAGCCATCGAGATGTGTACCTCCCTTATAAGCTCCCAGGACTTTTACATGAGGCAGGGATTAAGGTAGCTTTATCTTACTCAGGCCGATCGTCAAGTGCTCGTAACTTGCCATTTGTAGCAGGTACCGCCGCGGCTTATGGGCTGGACCGGGAAACAGCCTTGCAGATGGTAACGGCAAATAGTGCCCAAATTTTAGGTATAGACGATCGGGTTGGGACCTTAGAAGCGGGTAAAGACGCCACCTTGATCATCAGCTCAGGGGATATCTTAGATATGATGGGAAATGATATGCAGTATGCCTTTATCCAAGGTCGTCTGGTAAGCCTGAATAACAAGCAGCAAGTCTTATATCAGAAGTACAAGCAAAAATATGATGATTCTCAGGAATAGAGTAGATATAATGGTCCTGTTCAGAACAGCGAATTCTTTAAATAGTACAAAAAATGAATCTTCGCTACCTTAAAAAACTCCAATCCATGTAATGTTTATAGATCAGATGACATAATTAGTAGTATTATGTGCTAATATTTTATATCGCTTTTAAATCTTACCTCTACTGTTGTCAATAGCTTTCATTATTTTCTTACAGGCCTGTACTATTTGTTCATTTTCAATAGTTAAAGGCGGTGCAATTCGCATTGCGTTGTCACAAAAAAGGAACCAATCGGTGATAATCCCTAACTTGATGGCTTCATCAATGATAGGTTTTAGCACTTCATAACTCTCGAACTCCACAGCCATCATCAGTCCTTTATGACGAATGTCCAGGATAAGTTCATGTTCTAACCCTTCTTTAAATAATTCAGCCTTGGCTTCAACCTTCGAAATTAGTTTTTCCTCTTGAACTACTCTCGTTGTGGCCAGAGCCGCTGCTGCACTTAGCGGATGACCTCCGAAGGTTGTTATATGGCCTAAGACCGGGTTATGGGTCAGTACTTGCATTACTTGGTGGGATGCAATGAATGCCCCAATTGGCATGCCGCCACCCATCCCTTTGGCACATACCACAATGTCCGGTATGATATCGTAATGCTCAAAGGCCCAAAATTTACCAGTTCGGCCATAGCCTGACTGAATTTCATCAAGGATTAACAGGCATCCTACCTCATCGCAGCGAGCTCTCAGGGCCTTGAAATATTCCTGAGAGGCTGCTCGCACTCCCGCTTCACCTTGTATCGTCTCGACGATCACGGCCGCCGTATACCCATCAATGCGGTCGAGATCGTCGAGTTTACCATACTTGATTAACCCTATAGCTGGTATCAAAGGCCTGTAGGCTTGTTTTAATGATTCATTGCCACAAACCGACAAGGCACCATGAGAAGATCCATGGTAAGCATTAAAGCACGATACAATTCCTGTTTTTCCTGTATATCGTTTAGCTAATTTAAGCGCGCCTTCTACGGCTTCACTACCGGAGTTTACCAGGTAAACATTATCCAATTGCCCGGGTAGTGTTGCACAAATGGCCTGCGCTAATTTTACTTGTGGGGACTGGATATACTCCCCGTACACCATGAGATGCAGATGTCTTTTCAACTGCTTCTCCACGGCCTCTACCACTTTTGGGTGTCTGTGACCTACATTACTTACTCCGATCCCGGAGATAAGGTCCAGATACTTTTGGCCGTCGGCTCCTTCCAGGAATATACCCTGAGCACTGTCTATT
>JAOTYN010000462.1 GCA_029861825.1 Cyclobacteriaceae bacterium | reverse complement strand
GAGAGATCAGCGTAAATGTAGGTATGGTGGAAGGTGGTATACGACCTAACGTGGTGGCTCCCTTCAGCAGTGCCGTAGTCGATGTACGAGTACCCACTCAAAAGGACGCTCAAGAGGTAAGTAGCCGCATTCATGCCCTGAAATCCGAAAATCCGCTGGTGGAAGTGCGGGTGAAAGGGAATATCGGTCGGCAACCCATGGAAGGAACTCCAGCAAACCGTCGGTTGTGGAAAAAGGCCAAAGATACTGGAGAAAGCCTGGGGATACCCTTGAAAGAAGCTTTTGCCGGAGGGGCTTCAGATGGTAATACCACTAGTTTATACACCGCCACCTTAGATGGCTTAGGGGCCACTGGTGATGGCGCACATGCTTCACATGAATTTTTATATATCGACAGAATGGTGGAGCGTACCACGCTTTTGGTTTCGTTGTTGATGTTAGAACCAGTTAGAATTTGATGATCATGAAAAAGCCCTATGTATTCACAAGTCTGACCCGTATATCTCCTCTACCGGACATAGAATTTCAGGTTGCACCCAGACCTTTTGACCAATGGGAAAACGGGGATTATGTAGTGGCCGAAGTAACCACCCGCAGAAATGCCTTGAAGGTGGAGTTGGTTAACGGTCGCATGATGGAAACTGCCAAAGGGGATTTGGTGGTGGGTGCCCTAGGGGTCCGTTTTGCCACCCTGGAGGCGGTGGGGAGCTGGCAGGATGTGCAAGAGGATTTGCAGATGCATATGCTGACCGGTGCCGGTCTCATGGGTAGAGCCACCTCAAGATCTTTTCAACTTCCACCTTTGATTGGTATCAAATACCTGGGTCATGTGAAAGTTGATGGACATTTTACCGGTATGGACGACTACGTAAAACATCAGGAGCACGCAGACTTCAAAACTCCCTGTATCCTGATGGTAGGGACTTCGATGTCGGCTGGTAAAACTACCGCTGCCAAGATCATCATACGAGAACTGAAGAAAAAGAACTTAAGGATACTGGGAGCCAAGATCACCGGGGCCGGCCGGCTGCGGGACATCCTGGTAATGAAGGATTCAGGTGCCGATGCCATATACGATTTTGTGGATGTGGGTTTACCCTCTTCAATATGTGAGGAAGGTCAATACCGAAAGGCTTTGAGAACCCTGCTCCATCACATGGCTGGAGAACAGGCGGATGTGGCAGTAATGGAAATTGGGGCCTCACCCATGGAACCTTACAACGGGCAAACCGCCATAGAAATGCTGGGTGACAATATCAAGACTATCATTTTATGTGCATCCGACCCTTACGGTGTTTACGGGGTAATGAAAGCATTTGGGCTGAAGCCTGATCTGGTCAGCGGTATTGCTACCAATACCGAGGCCGGGGTCCAGCTGATTGAAAAGCTCAGCGGTGTGCGTGCCCTGAATGTCATGGACCCGGAGAGTAGGGGGGAGATGGTAGATATTATTATGAAAACCCTCAACAGTAAAACCCCGTTGGCCGTCGAAGGGCAAAAAATTAAAAACTGATCCTGAATACCACATTGGGTGTGAATCCCAAGGCACCGCGCTCAATCAGGGAGGCTTCATCGTTTTCCGTGATATAGTAGGTGTTGATGATATTTTCACGGTCTGTAAAGTTCCAAATAGAAGCACCTAACAAGGCATTGACAGTTTTGCTAAGAGGGAATTTATAAGTTGCAGATACATCAAATCTCAAATAATCTTCAAGTCGGCTGTTGTTCGGAGTATCAAAGTTTATATCCCCGTTGGTTACCGGTATTTGCTGAGGAGTGGTGAAGGGGCGGCCGGTATGCCAGTTTCCTCCCAGGGAAAACTCCAGGCTTGATGAGCTGTAGCTCACCCCAAAAGTAACAGTATGGCGGATATCGAAGTTGTTGGGAAAAATAGCGGGTTCCAGATCCTTGAATTTATAGTCGCTTTCGAAATAAGAATAACTGCCCCAAGTATTGAATTTGCCCACTCTTTGGTTTAATAGCACATCCACCCCAAAGACTTTGTAGTTACCTGCCGCCCGTATGGACTCAAATTGATTCTGGAATCCCTGACTGGAGGTAGTTATCCCCTTCACTTTTTTTGCGTAACCTTCCGCGCTAAACAACAGTTGATTTTTCTGATAGTGGATGCCCGCAGAAAGCTGCTGATTTTCCAGCACCGGAATGTCGCTATCATTGGACAATCGCCAGCGCCTTTTCTCCACACCCAGAAAGTCGGTTTGGAAGTCAATTACTTGGGTTGTGGTCTGGCTCTTCATTTCTCCCAATAGCTCAAAGGTGAAGTGCTTGCCAAATACCTGATTGAAACTAAGGCGGGGCTCGATGTAAAACTCTTCCAGTTCCTCGATGTAGTTGCCCCGAATCCCTAGGGTTAAGTGACGGTTGCCGGAGGCAGCATCCCATGAAAGCTCCGAAAAAAGGGCATGACTGCGCAAAACGTTCTTAATTCGTCTGCGAAATGGTGGACTGCTGATGTCCTCAAAGTTGGTGATCCCTATCTCAAAGAATTGATAACCGTTGGTCCAATAAAGCTGTGGATTAACACTCCAGGAGGCATCCAATTTTAACCCGGTGTCCAGTACCTCGTTTTCTTGGATAATCCTGCGATCGTTTAAGACATCAAAGTTAACGGCACTTAATTCGTAGGACGACAGGTAGATAATGCCGGAGGTTTTAAAGCGATCGCTCCAATTTCGTTGGTAACTGACATTCGCAGCCAGATTTTTCTGTACCAAACCACTAGTCCTACTTTCCTCGCTGCTGCTAACCGCTGCCCTTTCTTCGTAATTGATGTCATCGTAAACATTTAGCAGGTTTACTCTTATGCGGTCTTTAGGACTGGGATCGTAAAGCAGTTTGAGGCTGTAATCGTAGAATATAAATTTTTCGTCGGTAGTAACTTGACCTCCGGACCCGTTGGTGATCTCGGTGTCTCTGAAGGCGCGTTCAAAATATTCCTGGTAAGTGGGAGTTTCTATAATATCGGCAATTGATCTGCGCCCGGAAACTTGCAGTGATAGCTTTGAAGAGATGGGGATATGAGCAAATGCATCAGCACTGATCAGGTTCACCCCAGCCCCACCATTAAACTTGGTAGCTATATCATTATCGGTACGTATATCAATGGTGGAGGAAACCCCATCCCCCAAATAAGCTCGAGTGCCGTTTTTCACCAATGTTACATCTTTGGCTAGATAGGGATTAAAGGCGGAAATAAGTCCAAAGAAGTTACCGGACTGATACATTTTTATTCCCTCCCACATCACCAGGTTCTGATCGTGGGTGCCTCCTCTGACGTTAATATCGGAAACGGTTTCATTGGCGCTTGAAATGCCCGGCAGCGCCTGGATGGTTTGTAATACATCAGGATCTATAAGCCCGGGCAATATTCCCAGCGCCCCGGTATTGATCGTAAATGCTCCGTCG
>JAOTYN010000461.1 GCA_029861825.1 Cyclobacteriaceae bacterium | reverse complement strand
TGAATTGCACAAAACCTAAGTAACTAACCATGAAGACCCTCACTAAATTATGTCTGCTTTGGGCAGGCACAATCTTACTATTGATAGGATGTGAAAGCGGGGCGTTGCTCCAGGAGGAACTCCCAACTTTAGAAGAAACCGAAGAAACATTTGTAAACTCGGAGAAAAGAACAGGATTAAATGCCAGAACCACCTCGTTGGACCTGTCTGGATTTCAGGTGACTTACGACGGGCAGGTATTTGATGGATCCGAAACCACTTTCACCTATACCGTTACCGGACCTGCCAAGGATATGCATTTTAGGTTGGAACTTCCAGGTTGCGCACCGGCTAATCCCACCTTTATCCCTAGCAATGGCACCACAGGCGACAATGATCCTTTTATCAATCCTGGTGTGGAGTGGCATCCAGCAGTAGGGTCGGAAAATACCAATAGCTTCACATTTGAAGTGATCTACCCTGGTTTCGTGAAAGAGGGCTTGGTATTAGTTTCAGTAAAGAGTAACAGCACCACGGAAGTAGGGGAAATTGTAGGTGCTTGCGCTCGGGTTTTTAATATTAGTGGAGTGGTCTACACAGATGCTAATGATAACCTTTTCTTGGATAATGATGAGACCGGGATCGATGCGGTCACGGTTAATTTGAATGATGAATTTGGTGCTTTGGTAGCGACCACAGTTACGGATCCCGACGGAGGGTATTTGTTTGATTGCATTGCTCAAGGCAGCTATTCGGTTATGGTTGATACCAATTCTGTGGTAAACACTTCTACCACCTATCTCCAGCCTATATTACCGGTGGAATTAGACGTAACCATTGGCCCTGACGCTACGGACACCAATTTTGGTTTTACTCCGAAAACTACGGAGATAATCGACGCTTTGGCCTTAGAGCAGTTATTGACTACCGGTGAGGATTTTAAATTCTGGAGAAATGAGCTCAAGGTGGCTATTACTGGTAATGGCAATTCTGAAATAGATAAAAACACTCTGATTGATTATGTAGCCGAAATCAGAACATTGCAATTGTTGGAGGTATATCCTTTGGAAGGAGGCGATGGTTTGCAGGCAGCCTATGATATATTAAATCTAAAGCCAGGGAATGATGACGAATTAAAATTAACCAGGGAACTATTGACTACAGAATTCAATCATGTGTCAGGAAGAGGATTGACCACGGATTTAGATTTGCAGTTGGTTTTGATCGGTTGGGGTGAATCAATAGTATTTGATATTCTAAATCCTGAATCTGCGTCCGGTCGACAATCATCTGCTACCTCAAGAACCAGTGGCAGTAGTGTAGAAGACGCTTTGGACTTATTCGGTTCAATAAATAAAAGCTCCGGTGGCGGAGGCGCTGGTAATTAATATCAACCAGTAAATATTAAGTATTAAGGGAAGTTGACTGGCTTCCCTTTTTATTTTTCAGTCATGGCTTCTACACCACTCCAATCCTCAGAAACACCGTTTACCATAAACTCCGCACATCTCCTGAGGTAAAGGTTGGCGGCTTTGTCATCCGATATTTCACTAAGTACTTCTTTGAATCCGGTGGCAGCGTGGGTAAATTCTTTTTGATAATAATCATTTAAGGCAGTTTCAAAGATAGGCTGCAGACGTTGTTTGGATGCAATCACTTCAGCAGGATCTCCATCGTAAAATTCATAGATCTTCAGTGCTTCATGTTTACCTTTCACCTGGACCAGCCCCAGTCCGCGGTAGTTGAACTGGTCGCGATTATCCAATTGATCCAAAGTCGGTTTACTAATTATGATAGAGGCCCCGTAGTGCTTGGTCAGTCCTTCCATTCGAGCGGCAGTGTTTACGGTATCCGAGACCACACCTGCGTCCATGCGGTCTCCGTCTCCCAATATGCCCAACATAAGAGGCCCTGTATGTAGACCGATACCCACTTTAATTGGCTGATATCCATTGGAGGTTCTCTCAAGGTTGTAGGCGGTGACTGCTTTTTGAATTTCAATAGACGATTTTACAGCGTCGGACGGACTGCCCAAGAATAACGCCATGATACCATCACCCAAAAACTGATTGACAAATCCTCCATTTGACTTGATAAGAGGAGCAACCCTCCGCAAATAGGCATTTAAGAAATTGAAGTTTTCTTCAGGTGTCATGGTCTCAGCCAGGGTACTGTATTTGCGAATATCTGAAAAGAATACCGTTACCTCTCCCTGTACTTGATCACCCAGCTTCACGTCTAAGATACTGTCACGTCCTATGCTTCTGAGAAATTCGTGTGGGACAAAACGCCCGTAAGCGAAATTGATCTTAGCCAGGTTTAGATGTGTTTTAATCCGTGCCAGTAATTCATCTTTGGAAAAAGGTTTAGTTACGTAATCATTAGCTCCCGCTGCCAGTCCCTGGATCAAATCGTTGACTTGATTCTTAGCAGTGATCATTAGAATAGGCAGTTGGTTGGCCATAAATTTCTCACGAAGCTTCTGGCAGACTTCAAAGCCCGACATTTTGGGCATCATTACATCCAGTAAAACCAAATCTATTTTCTCACTTTTTTCAATGATATCAAGGGCCTGGGCACCAGTGGCCGCTTGTACAATCTTATAACCACTGATGGTTAAGTGATTATGAAGCACTTTACGATTAACCGCTTCATCATCCACTACCAATATGGTGGTCATTTCGGATGTATCCAGCTCCATATTGGATTCCGCCTCCTGGGATGTATCAACATCTGTTCCATTAGAATTGAATGATATAATAGAATCAGCATGATCCTTTTTAGACCGCGATTCCTGGCTTTCTGAGGCTATTGGAAGATCAAATACAAACGCAGAACCTTTGCCGGGAGCAGAACTAACCGATATATCCCCTCCATGCAGTTCAATTAGCTTTTTAGTAATACTCAAACCTAGTCCAGTGCCTCCATACTCCCTGGCAGTGTTGCCGTCCGCTTGCTTGAATGACTGGAATATAACCTTCAGCTTGTCATTGGGAATACCGATCCCGGTGTCCAATACGGTAATGCTTACCGTATTGGCCTTTTTGACGGCAGATACTTTTACCATCCCCTCGTTAGTAAATTTAATAGCATTTCCGATGAGGTTATGAAATATCTGCGAAAGTCGGTTTTCATCAGCAGCTACCAAGGGAATATCTTCTGGTACTTCATTGATCAGTGTCAGGGGCTTGTCTTTTATCAGCACCTGTGAAAGGCTCAACACGACATTAACTGTGGCCCTGAGATCAACGGCACTAAGTTGCAGGATAAGGTCTTCATTCTGCATTTTAGAAAAGTCCAGAATATCGTTGACCAGGCTTGCCAATCTGCGTCCGGAGGTGAATATCATGGAAAGGTCTTCAGCCTTCTGGATATCCTTCTCTCGGTCCATTAAGGATTCGGTTAATCCGATAATGCCGTTCAAGGGGGTTCTCAGCTCGTGAGAAGTGT